>DASVBI010000588.1:0-8409 GCA_036375915.1 Terriglobales bacterium
CGCGCGGCCAGCCCTTGCAGGGCGCGAATCTCGCGCTCCACGCGCTCGGCCCCTTCGCGGTCGCTCTTGTTGATGACGAAGATGTCGGCAATCTCCATGATGCCGGCCTTGATGGTCTGTACATCGTCGCCCATGCCAGGGACAAGAATGACCACGGTGACGTCCGCCAGCCGCACGATGTCCACCTCGTCCTGCCCTACGCCCACGGTTTCAATGAGCACCAGGTCGCGCCCGGAAGCGCCGAGCACGGTGGCCACATCGGCGGTGGCGCCCGCCAGTCCGCCCAGGGAGCCGCGGGTGGCCATGCTGCGAATGTAGATGCCGGGATCGGCATGATGCGCCTGCATGCGGATGCGGTCGCCCAGAATGGCGCCGCCGCTGAAGGGGCTGGTAGGGTCCACGGCGATAATGCCCACGGTGTGCTGTTGCTTGCGGTATTCACGCGCCAGTTGGTCCACCAGCGTGCTCTTGCCCGCGCCGGGCGCTCCGGTCAGGCCGATGATGCGGGCCCGGCCGCTATGGGGAAAGAGAGCGCGCAGGAGTTGCGAAGATTGGGGAGCACGATTTTCCACGGCGGTGATTACGCGCGCCAAAGCCCGCGGGTCGCCGGCGCGTACCCGATCAACCAGGGATTGGATTTCGGTGGACAAAGGATCTGTCGTTAGTCGTTGGTCGTTAGCCCGCAGGTCCACGGTCGCCGGCAAACCCAAAATCAAAACCTTTAACGCAGAGGGCGCAGAGAAATCACTTTCATGGCTACCGATTGAGAATTTTTGTTCTTGCCCGTTCTCCGCGTCCCCTGCGTTGAAGGTCTCGCTGAATCCCGATAACCGACTCCTGACTACTAGTCTTTAAGAATTTGCCTTGCGATCACCATGCGCTGGATCTCGCTGGTGCCCTCGCCAATGGTGCACAGCTTCACGTCGCGGTAAAACTTCTCCGCCGGATAGTCCTTGATGAAGCCGTAGCCGCCGTGAATCTGTACGCCTTCATTAGCGCATTTCACCGCCACTTCGCTGGCGTAAAGCTTGGCCATGGACGACTCCAGCGTGGTCTTCAGGCCCGCATCTTTCATGGAAGCGGCGCGCATGGTGAGCAGGCGGGCGGCGTCAATTTCCGTGGCCATATCAGCCAGCTTCCACTGGATGGCCTGAAAGTCGCTGATGGCCCGTCCAAACTGCTTGCGCTGCTTGGAATAGTTCAGCGCCGCTTCGTAGGCGCCCTGGGCCATGCCCAGCGAAAGCGCGGCGATGGAGATGCGGCCGCCATCGAGCACGCGCATGGCATCAATGAAGCCGTTGCCCTCGGCGCCCACCAGGTTCTCCGCCGGAATCAGGCAGTCTTCAAAAATCAGTTCGGCGGTGTCGCTGGCGCGCAGCCCCAGTTTGTTTTCTTTCTTACCGGGCCGGAAGCCCTTGGTCCCTTTCTCCACGATGAAAGCGGAGAGTCCGTGGGTATGGGCGGCGCGGTCGGTCACCGCAATTACCACCAGCACGTCGGCGTAATGCCCGTTGGTACAGAAGGTCTTGGTGCCGTTCAGCACCCAGCCGTGTTTGTTGCGCACTGCGCTCATGCGGGCGCTGCCGGCGTCGGAACCGGAACCGGGCTCGGTCAGGCCCCAGGCTCCGATGAACTCGCCCGAGGCCAAGCGTGGCAGGTACTTGTGCTTCTGCTGCTCGTTGCCGGCCAGGAAAATGTGGTTGGCGCACAGGGAAGTGTGCGCGGCCACAATGATGCCCACCGAGCCGTCCACGCGAGACAGTTCTTCGACGGCGGTGACGTACTCCACATAGCCCATGCCGGCGCCGCCCAGGTCGGGCGGGAAGACCACGCCCATCAGGCCGAGCTTGCCCAGTTCCTTGACCGTAGCCAGAGGAAACTCGCCCGCCTCGTCCCACTTCATGACGTTGGGCAGGATTTCGCGCTCGGCGAATTCGCGCACGCTGCGGCGGAGCTGCTGCTGTTCTTCAGTGAACTGGAAGTCCAAACCGATACCTCCCCCGGAGGGGAGACGTAACAAGTTACGTCTCTACATGGGCAAAACATTTCATTAGAACACACGCAGGAAGAGCCGGGAAGGGAGCGGCTTCAGGAGTCGGTAGTCAGGAGTCAGCAAAAACTCAAACCGCGGAGGACGCCTGCGGCCGTCGAGGAGACGCCTGTTACCTGATTCCTCTGCGTCCTTCGCGTACTCTGTGGTTTTGACTTTCTTTTGGGCGGCGAATCAGCCTGCTCCGACCGCGCTGAGAATCTCCTGGGTAGTCGGCATGTGCCCTGCCTGCTTTTTGGAGAAGACCAGTTTGCCATCGGCAAACACGTCCAGCACGCCGCCCCCGCCCAGGTGCAGCTTTACTTTTTCAATTCCTGGCTGTTGTTCCAGTTCACGTTTCAGGCTCCCGGCCTGACGGCGAATGTCAGCTCAAAGGAAACAGCGCTTGATGTCAATTTTCATAACTCACCGCCTTTCGCGATTAGATGCTGGATAAGATCTTCTAGCTATGTCATCGTGAGCGAGGACGCGCCCATACTAACGCGCGTCCGAGTCGAACGACCCCGTGCTTGGTTCGCTCGAAACGCAAGGTCCCTCGACTGGCGCTCGGGATGGCAGAAGGGATAGATTTGCCGGGCACGGGCTGAGTGCTGAATGCTGACTGCCGCTCACGACCCCGCTGGCTCGGCGCGCGCGATCTTTTCTGCCTCCACCTTAAGCGCCTCCAGCCATTCGCGATACATAGCCAACAGCTTCTGCCGCGTGCCCGCGCTGAAAAGCAGCGTCATGAACCCGGACATCTCCTCCCAGGTCTTGAGCAGGGTCGCGCCATCGTGTTGCTCTTCGAAGCTGAACCAGTGTTCGCCCTTGAAGCCGAAGGCCGTGCCCACCCAGGCCACGCGCTGCGGTGGCGCGCTCTCGATGATCGCCGGCTTGAAGGTCATTACCCACGGCTTCATTAACTGGAACAGGAACCGGCCGCCCTTCTGCCAGCGCTCGCCTTCCAGCCAGCGCGCCTGGCCGATCACAGGATTCCACCACGCCCACTCCTCCAGTTTCTCAAATTTCTGCCACACGTGCTGAGGCTGGCACTTTGCGCTGGTGGAATATTCGAGTCTGAGAGCCATGGGAGTGTAATTAATCGGCCGCGCCGGCGCGGCTGCCGTGACCGCACACCCCCTGCAAAACTTCCAGGGCGCGGGCGCAGGCGGCGCGGTCAACATCCATGTGGGTGACCATGCGGATGTGCTCGCTATCAATGCCGCTGGCCAGCACCCCTTGAGCGGCCAGTTTCTTGCAGATATCGAACGAGCTCATGCCCGTACCGGCAACGTTAAACACCAGGATGTTTGTCACCACCTTACTGGCGTCCAAGCGAATGCCGGGAGCCTGCGCCAGACCGGCGGCCAGAAATTGGGCGTTGGCGTGGTCGTCGCCCAGGCGGGCCGGCATTTTTTCCAGAGCAATCAGGCCGGCGGCGGCCAGCACGCCCGCCTGCCGCATCCCGCCTCCCAGCGACTTGCGGTAGACCCGCGCCTGGTCAATGAAGGCGCGGCTGCCCACCAGCAGCGAGCCCACCGGCGCGCCCAGGCCCTTGGAAAGGCAGAACATCACCGAGTCGGCCTTCTTGCTGATTTCGGCCACCGGCTTGCTCAGGGCGGTCGCGGCATTGAAGATCCGCGCGCCATCCAGATGGACGGGCAAGCCCGCCTGGTGCGCGCGCTCGCAAATGTCGTCGAAAACCGCCGGCGGGTAAACCGTGCCCCCCGCCATATTGTGGGTATTTTCCAACGACACCAGCCCGGTCTGCGCCCGGTAATAAATTTTGGGCGCAATTGCCCGCTCAATCCGCTCCCAGCTCAGGATGCCGTCGGGCGCGGGCAGGGGACGCGCGAGGCAGCCGGAAAAGTGCGATAGCATGGCCATTTCGAAATTGAAAATGTGGCCGCGCTCCTCGCAGATGACTTCCTGGCCGGGCTTGGTGTGAACCTTGATGGCGATCTGGTTGCCCATGGTGCCGCTGGGGACAAAAATGGCGGCTTCGCGGCCGAAAATTTCCGCCGCACGCTGCTCCAGGCGGTTGATGGTGGGGTCTTCGCCGTAAACGTCGTCTCCTACCTCGGCCTCCGCCATGGCGCGCCGCATCTCCGGTGTGGGGCGGGTCACTGTGTCGATGCGCAGGTCAATGATGGCGGATTGAGCGGAGGTCTTCATAACAGCATTCAGCGGTCAGCACTCAGCCTTCTGCCGGTGCAAAGCGATGCCAACACGGAATCCAAAGTCTAATGAAACTGCGGCAGGGGGTCAAAACGGCGCGCCCGCTCGCTGAGTGGTTAAGCGGATGTGGCGCGGGCACCCCGCCCGCGAAACTCTTCGCAATTTTCTCCAACTCTCTGAGACGTTGCAAGCAACGTCTCTACCGACCTACTCAATGCTCACGTGAAAAGTTGCACCCAGGTAGAGACGTAACTTGTTACCTCTCCTCATTGCTGTGCACATCAAGGCTTGGCCGTGCTGTCACACACCAGGAACCGCTGGAACACTTCATTCGACAGCAGCCGCCCGCGGTCGCTCAGGCGAACCACGCTGCCGTCGCGCTCCAGCAGGCCCTCGGCACAGAGTTGGGCAATGACGTCTTCCATCTCAGCCGGCAGGCCAAAGCGCAGGGCGATCGCGCCCAAGTCCACTCCCCGGTTCAGGCGCAGGCCCAGGAAGAACGTCTCCTCGCGGGCTTCCGGCCAAGAGACTTGGGTAGTCTTCAGTGCTGCGGCGGCAAGAAATTCCTCCAGCGAGTCGGAAGTAGAAAACCGCACTGCCTCCACATTGGCCTGAGAGACCGCACAAGGGCGAGAGCCGGAGTGTCCGCCAGATGCGGACGACCGCGCCGTCTCCGCGCGCAGCAGCGTGTATGCGTCAGCCGAAGCTTCCAGCATGGAGTGCGCGTCTACCCCGAAACCCAGATAGGCCTGGCGGGTCCAATATTTCAAGTTGTGCCGGGAGAGTGCGCCCGGGCGGCCGAAGTTGGAAATCTCGTACTGGGCCACGCCGGCCGCATTCAGCCGCCGGCAGGCCTCTACATAAAAATCAGCAATCGCGTCCTCGTCGGGCACGAAGTGGGCGTGATAGCGGGTGCCGCCGGCCATTAATTCCCGGCCCAGGCGGGAATCCTCATCCACTTCCAGCATGTACACGCTGACATGGGGCACGCCGGTGGCAATCACTTCCTCCAGCGACGTACTCCAGCTGGCCTCCGTCTGATGGGGCAGCCCGGCGATCAGGTCCAGATTGAGATTGGGAATACCGGCGGCGCGCAGGCGGGCGATGTCATCGAGCACAGTGGCTCGCTTGTGCTGGCGCCCCACCGCGGCGGCTTCGCCATCCACCATGGACTGAACTCCCAGGCTGACGCGGTTGACGCCGCAGCCAGCCAGGGTTTCGAGCATCCCCTCGTCCAGGCTGCCAGGGGCGCACTCCACGGTGATTTCGGCATCGGGGGCCAGCGCAAACGGCTCGCGCACGCCGCGAAAAAGGCGCTGCAGATCCTCTGCCGGCAAAATGGTGGGGGTTCCTCCACCGAGATAAATGGAGTCCACCGCCGGCTCAAAATGCCCGCCCAGCGCGGCCGCTATCTCGGGCGCCCGCCTCAGGTCCGCGCAGACCCGGTCTACGTAGCGGGCAAACAGCGCCCGCGAAAACACTCCCGAGGCAAAGTTGCAGTAGCTGCACTTGGTGCGGCAGAAGGGGACGGAAATGTACAATCCCAGCGGCATGTCAGCCCGGTCTTAGTTGATTATCCCATTTCTGGCGTTGAGAATTGTGCGCCCGGGCGTAACCGCAACCCACGGGCTCACATCTGAGTAGAGTATGGCGCGAGTAGTCATCACCGGCATGGGTGTGGTCAGTCCGAACGGGATTGGCCGGGAGGCCTTCTGCCGCGCGGTGCTGGCGGGGCAGAGCGGGGTGGCCCGCATTGCCAGCTTCGATGCCAGCCAGCAGCCGGTGCAGATTGCGGGCGAGGTCCGCGATTTCAACGAACTGGCCTGGGTGCCGCCGCACGAGCGCAAGCATGTGTCGCGGGTGGTGCCGCTGGCGCTGGCCGCCTCCAGCGAGGCTTTGCGCGACGCGCGTTTCGACCTCGAACACATGTCCATTGAGGAGAAGCGCGATTTCGGCGTGGTGCTGGGCACCGGCGGCGGGGCGCAGGAATTCTCGGAAGAACAGTACCGGCTGTGGCACAGCGGCCAAATTAAGCAGGTCAGCCTCTTCTCCATCCCCAGCGGCACCATGGGTACGCAATCCAGTGAAGTGAGCATGCGCTTCGGGTTTCGCGGCATGAGCCACGTGGTCACCAGCGGTTGCACCTCCTCCACCGACGCTCTGGGTTACGCCCTGCGCCACATTCAGGCGGGAGTGCATTCCGCCATTCTGGTGGGCGGGGTAGACGCGCCCATCAAGCCGGGAATTATGAAGGGCTACATGATGCTGCGGGCGCTGACGGCGAAGTGGAACGACGCCCCTGAGCGCGCCTCCCGTCCTTTTTCCGCCGACCGCGACGGCTTCGTGCTCTCGGAGGGCGCGTGGATGTTCGTGCTGGAGGAATACGAGCACGCCCGCGCCCGGGGGGCCCGTATCTACGCCGAGCTGGCAGGCTGGGGGTCAACTTGCGAGGCTTTCCATCGTGTGCGCATGGACGAAAACGCGGAAGAACCCGCGCGCGCCATCGAGTTGGCCATGGAGGAAGCGGGCATCGCCCCTCAGGATATTCAATATGTGAACCTGCATGGTACCTCCACCCAGCTCAATGACCGGGTGGAGACTCGCGCCCTGAAGCTGGCGCTGGGCAAGCAGGCGGAGAAGACGCCCATGTCGGCGCTGAAATCGCAAATCGGCCATCCCCAGGGCGCTTGCGGCGCCGCCGGAGTGGCCGCTACCCTGGTGGCCATGGAGCATGGTCGCATCCCGCCCACCATCAACCTGGAGCAACCCGACCCCGCCTGCGACCTCGACTACGTCCCCGATGTCGGCCGGGCCGCCAAAATCGAGCACGCTATCTGCAACTGCGTGGCCTTCGGCTCCAAGAACTCCGCACTGGTGCTGAGAAAAGCTAGCTGACTAGCTTTCTAGCTGACTGGTTATCTGGCTGCCAACCGTCTGACCCCGTGGCGTCATTCCGAGCGGCTCGAGCCGCGAGGAATCCCGCGTGTACTGCTACAATTTCTTCCTGCTGCACGCCAGATGCTTCAGCGCTAAAGCGCCTCAGCATGACGCCGGCAGCTGCAAGCCAGCCGGCCGGTAGCTAGCCACCTGGCAGCTGCATTGATTGTTTCCATCTCCAGGCCTTCCAAAATTGTCTATTTAGGGTACTCTTGAGTTAACTGATGGCCGGCAATATCCACGACGAAGAGATACTGGGGAAAGCCTATGACAGCCGCCTGATGCGGCGGCTGCTCACCTACCTGCGGCCCTACAAGTGGCAGGTGGCGATCGCCCTGGTAGCCATTATCTTCAAGGCGGTAGCGGATGTTCTCGGCCCTTACTTCGTCAAGATAGTGGTGGACCGCTATCTTGCTCCCACCAGGCAGGCCACGCATAGCTGGCTGGGTTCCAAGCTCAGCGACAATCCCCTCACCGGCGTGGGCCAGATAACCGCGCTGTATGTGGCCACCCTGGTGATCAGCTTTCTGCTGGAATATCTGCAGACCTACTACATGCAGTGGACGGGACAGATGGTGATGTTCGATCTGCGCAGCCAGATCTTCCGCCACCTGCAGCACATGCACGTTGGCTTTTTCGATAAGAATCCGGTGGGCCGCCTGGTCACGCGCGTTACCAGTGACGTGGACGCGCTCAATGAGATGTTTACCGCCGGTGTGGTGGCCATTTTTGAGGATGTCTTCGTGCTGGCCGGCATCGTGGCCATCATGATGAGCATGAACTGGAAGCTGGAGCTCATCACCTTCGCCGTGTTGCCCTTCATCTTTCTGGCCACCATGGTTTTCCGGCGCAAGGTGCGCGATTCCTACCGGCGCATCCGGGTGGCGATCGCCCGCATTAATGCCTACCTGCAGGAACACGTCAGCGGCATGATGGTGCTGCAGCTGTTCAACCGCGAGAAGCGCGCTTACGACAAGTTCCAAACCATCAATGCCTCGCACATGGACGCGTTCCTGGACGCGATCATGGCCTACGCGGTCTATTACCCGGTGATTGAAATCCTCTCCGCCACCGCGATTGCCAGCGTGATCTGGTTTGGGGGCAACGATGTGCTACGGGGCATAACCTCGAGCAGCCTGACAGTTTCCTTTTCCCGCAGCCGGCTGGTCAGCTTCCACGCGTTCACGCAGGTGACCACCCTGGGCACGCTGGTCGCCTTTATCCAATACGCGCAGCGCTTCTTCCGGCCCATCCAGGACCTGAGC
>DASVBI010000504.1:0-2476 GCA_036375915.1 Terriglobales bacterium
CATCCAAATTCTTCCCTTGCCGTTGCAACTGCATTCCCCGGCTGTACGCGCCTAGGGCCTCTAAAGATTTTGTGGAGGGCCTCAGGGATTTCACCCTCAGTTCCTTGATGGTGTCGGAGGAGAGCGCCAGGTCCTTCTGCGCCGACTCGGCCAGTTGCTGGATGGTCCGGGGCAGGTCATTCTCTCCGCTCGCCTCCGCCTTCAACGTGAAGTTGCGCTGCCGCTTCAGGTCCTGCAGGGTGACATCAATGCGGATTTTGTCGCCAAACTTGACGTATTGCCCCCACAGCACATGGTCGGCGCTGGTGAATTCCGCCACCCGGCGCAGGGTATCCGGATCGAGGGAAGCATCAGGCGCGATCCGCAGATCCTGCAGAATCTGGCTGACCCGGTCGGAAGCCACAGTGCGCATCGCCGCCGATTCCCCCATATCGGTGCGCAACATTTCGGAAAGCGCCGGACCCATCCAGTTCAGCGCCGGGTCGCCGGAGGCGTTGCGGAAAGGAAGAATGGCCAGCGAAACCACCGGCCCAGCCGGAGCTTTGGCGCTGGGCGCGAACAGTTTGGCGCGCAGCAGGAAGCCAGTTACCGCCAGAATCAGCACCACTGCGGCCACGCTGATCCCCACCCAGGGAATATCCTGTCCCCAGGGCTGCACGTCGGGCAGGCGTATGGAGGCGGCGGCGCTCTTGCCCTGCCAGGCTTCCAGGTCGCTGAGCAGTTCTTTGGCGCTGCTGTAGCGCAGTTTGGGGTCGCGCTCCAGGCATTTAGAGACCACGCTGCTGAGGACGGCCGGGACCTTGTTATCCAGGCTGGAAACCGGCGCCGCCCGCTCTTGCGTGCGCTTGAGCAGGCTGGCCAGGGCGCTATCCGCCTTATAAGGCACCTGCCCGCTCAGCAGTTCGTAGAAAATCAGGCCCAGCGTGAACAGGTCGGAACGCTGGTCCAACTCCTGCCCCAGCCCCTGCTCCGGCGACATGTACTCCATGGTGCCGATGAGCGCCCCGGTCTGGGTCATGCCATCGCTTTCCAACGAGCGGGCCAGGCCAAAATCCATCACCACGATGCGCCCGGTGGCGTCGCGCATGATGTTTTGCGGCTTCAGGTCGCGGTGAATAACTCCTTCACTGTGAGCCGTATCCAGCGCCAGGCAGACTTGGCGAATAATCTCCGCCGCCTCTTCGGGCGAGAACTTCTTGTGCTCCAACAGCAGGGAGCGCAGGTCCTTGCCCTCAATGAACTCCATGGTGATGAACTTGATGCCATCGGCCTCGCCCAGATCGAAAATGCGGACCACGTTGCGATGGGTGACCTGTCGGGCCAGGATCAGTTCCTGCTTGAAGCGCTGGATAATGGCGGGATTGCGGGCCAGGTCGGGGCGGATGACCTTGAGCGCTACCAGCCGGTCGAGTTCACGGTCGCGGGCCTTATAAACCGTGCCCATGCCGCCTTCACCCAGGGCCTGCAGGATTTCATAGCGGTTGCCCAGAACAGTGCCCGGTTGCGGTCCGCCAGCGCCCCAGGAGTCAGGCACGGGGGAAGCCCCGGCACCCGTCTGCCCGGCCGCGCTGGAGGACTCCGGAACCAGCGTAGGGGTATCCGCGCTGCTGCTTTCCGGCACCAGGGTGGGGCTGTCGGAGGAGGAGGGAGGGGGGGTAAGCGTTTGCGCCCCCCTATCCGGCCGGGGAGCGGGGTCGCCGCTTTCCGGTACCAGGGTAGGGCTATCCGCTGGAGACGAAGGGTTAGGGGCTTTTTCCATGGCAGCCGGGTGCGCGCAAAACCACTGCTGCTGGCCTCTTGGCGGTTTAGTATATACCGCCTTCGCGGCGCTATTGCCTCCATAAATTGTGGCCGCGGTGGTGCCTTTGCGGGGCCGGCTGAGCTCAAGAAAAGCGGCTGTTTCCCGAAATGGGCGCCCGGCTCCGGCCCCCGGAGGCAACTTTTTCGTCCCGGTTGGGGTTTATAAGGCTGACTCAGCCTCCGATTTTGTGTGCCTCGCTATACTGCCGTAACATGCGTGTATCTTAAATTGCGCAAGGAAACGGACTCGTGAAGCTATCTCAATTCCTGGGATTCGTGGCAGTACTGTTGACCCTGGCCGGCGCCGCCGGCTGCAAATCCGCGGCCGCCATCGCCGCCAACTCTCGATTTCGGGTGATGAACGCCTCCGTGGAGCAGCCCAGCCTGACCTTTCTGCTGACCACCTCCACCGTGGCGGCTGATCTGGCTTACCCCACCGCCGCGGCTTACGCCTCCGAAGTGCCGGGCGGTTATACCGTGCATGTTGAGCCTGCGGGCACCACCGCCACCCTGATCAACCAGCCAGTGGTGCTTCAGGCTGGTACCTTCTACACCTTTATCGCTGCCGAATCGGCGTTTGCTTCGCCCGCGCTCACCCCTATTTTTCTCACCGACGACAACACCACCCCCGCTTCCGGCCAGATGCGGCTGCGCGTGATCAACGCTTCGCCGGACG
>DASVBI010000622.1:0-7123 GCA_036375915.1 Terriglobales bacterium
GCTCATCTTGTAGGCGGCCTGCGCCATCGCGTCCAGCGGGTTGGAGACAATGATCAGAATGCAGTTCGGCGAATACTGCACCACTTTGCTGACCACGTCCTGCATGATCTGATAATTCTTGTTCAGTAAGTCGTCGCGGCTCATGCCTGGCTTGCGCGGTAAACCGGCAGTGATCACCACGATGTCGGAGTTAGCGGTATCTTTGTAGTCTTCCGTGCCCAGAACGAAGGAATCCTTCTTCTCGATGGGCATGGCTTCCAGCAGATCCAGGCCCTTGCCCTCCGGCACGCCTTCGATGATGTCAATGAGGACAATGTCGGCCACTTCCTTGGCCGCCATCCAGTGCGCCGCGGTGGCGCCCACATTTCCCGAACCTACAATGCTTACTTTATTGCGCATGATTTTCCCTTTCCAGAAAGAACCCACCACAAAGGCTGACGAAGGGAAAATGATTCGAAGTTCCTATGTGTCCCTTCGTGTCCTCTGTGGTTAGCAATCAATCGGCTGCGGTGGAGAGCCTGGCGTCCATGTTCTTGATGATGTAGTCGCCAAACTCGCTGGTCTTAACCTTCGTCGCCCCTTCCATCAGGCGCTCGAAATCGTAAGTAACTTTCTTCTGCTGGATGGTCGCCTCCAGGGCATTTTCGATCAGCCGCGCGGCTTCGCTCCAGCCCAGGAAGTCGAACATCATTACCCCGGAAAGAATCACCGAACCGGGATTGATGACGTCCTTGTCCGCATACTTGGGAGCGGTGCCGTGGGTGGCCTCGAAAATGGCGTGCTCGTCGCCGATGTTGGCGCCGGGCGCTATGCCCAGGCCGCCAATCTGCGCCGCGCAGGCATCGGAAATGTAATCGCCGTTCAGATTGGGTGTAGCCAGCACCGCGTACTCGTCGGGCCGTGTCACCACCTGCTGGAAGATGGAATCGGCGATGCGGTCATTCACCATCAGCTTCTTCTTCCACGCAGCCTTGCCGTGGCTCGCATAGATGGCGTCCAGCACCCGCTTGACCTCGGCATACACCTGCCGGCGGAAATCCTCGGTGGCGAATTCCAGCCCGGGCTCCACCATGGCCGCGTTCTGCTCCACCGTCAGCGCGGGATTCTTGTCCTTGTTGTCCACGATCCAGCTTTCGCGCTCGGTGATGACCTGGTCGCGGAACTCATCCCGCGCCAGTTCGTAGCCCCACTCGCGGAACGCGCCTTCGGTGAATTTCTGGATGTTGCCCTTATGCACCAGGGTCACGGATTTGCGGTTGTTCTTCAGTGCGTGTTGGACGGCCATGCGCACCAGCCGTTTGGTGCCGGTCACCGAAATCGGCTTGATGCCCACGCCCGAGTCGGTGCGGATCTTCTTGGTGCTATTCTTCAGCATCTCGTTGTTCAGGAAATCAATCAGCTTCTTGGCATCTGCCGTTCCCTGCTGCCATTCGATGCCGGCGTACACGTCTTCCGTATTCTCGCGGAAGATGATCACGTTCATGCGCTCCGGGTGTTTAACCGGTGAAGGCACGCCCTGGTAGTACTTGACCGGTCGCACGCAGGCGTAGAGGTCGAGAATTTGCCGCAGGGCGACATTCAGCGAGCGGATACCGCCGCCGACCGGCGTGGTCAGCGGCCCCTTGATGGCGACGCGCAGGGTGCGGATGGCTTCTACCGAGTCATCCGGCAACCAGGTCTTGCATTTGGTGAATGCCTTCTCCCCGGCAAACACTTCGTACCAGGCCACGCGGCGCCTGCCGTTGTAGGCCTTGTGCACCGCCGCATCGAACACCCGCCGCGAAGCCTTCCAGATGTCGCGCCCGGTGCCATCGCCTTCGATAAAAGGAACAATGGGATTGTCGGGGATCTGAAACTTGCCGCCGCTGAAAGTAATGGGCGCGCCGTCTTGGGGCAGCGCCACCCCGTTGTAGGAAACCGCCATCTCGCAAATCCTCCAGGATTAAAGCAACCTCGCCATTATAAGGAAAGCGGCGAACAGGAGAGAAATGATCGTGGTCACAAGGGGGTGTGACGCAGGTTGGCGCCGGCCTCTCCTGGGGCAGCACCAACGTGATCACTGGTCCCGGTTTTGTTGTTGCTAGAATAGCCCGATGTCTTTACCGGGCCGGACCGTCTTTTGCTGGTTCTTGACGACGATGCTGCTGGCCACTTTCGTAGCCGCGCAGCAACCCGCCCCAGCGGCCGTTGTCTCCCCTGAGGCGCCCGCGTCCGCCGCCATTGCCGCCGCCCGGGAAAAGCCTGCAGCGCACGCCTTCTGGGACCATAAGAACGCCTGGCTCTTCAGCGGCGTGGCGGTATTTCGCGTACTCGACTACACCTCCACCCGCAACATGCGCGACCGTGGCCGCCAGGAAATTTTGCTCAGCAACTGGGTGGTGGATAATCGCCCGCTCTTCATCGGCATTGAAGCCGCCGCCACCGGCCTCTCTATCGGCCTTTCCTACACGATGCACCGCACCGGCCATCACAAGATTGAGCGCCTGATCTCCATCGGGCACATCAGCGGCGCCGCTTTCGGCGACGCCCGCAACTACGCGCTCAAATCCGGCCACCACTACCCCAGTCCTCAGTAGTCGGGAATTGCTATTTGACGGCCGGCAGCCAACTCCTCCCGCGGTCAAGCTCGGAGCCGACTACACTTTGGTGCCGCGGGCGTCCCGCCCGCGGCATTCACCTCACGACCCGCTCATAAATTTCCCGCACCTCCGCCATGGTGCGCGCCAGTTCCGCTTCCAGCCCGCCTAAAAATTCCCGGCGCAGGAGTCTGGTGGTCAGGCGTTCCGCGGCGCAGCGACCATGCTCCGTAGCGGGCAGCGATTTTCGCGCCTTGCCCACCACCAGCCGCACCGCGTGTTCCACCGCCCTGAAAAGCTCCGCCCCTCTGTCCAGCGTCACCCAGCACTTCTGCTCCAGCAAGCCGCGCTCATGCAGCCGGCATAGTCGCTCCCGCAGATTGCCGCAGGGATCGGTGAGTTGGTGCCGGATGGCCACCCAGCAGGCCAGAAAATCAATGTCGTACACCGCGCCGGCCGAGGTTTTGAAGTTTGCCGGCGTCGGGTCCGTGTCCTCCAGGCGCAGCCGCATCTCGCGCACGGCCAGAGGAAAGGCCGGGTCGGCGGCAAAGCGCCGGCTGATCTCCCGCGCCGCATCCATCGCCTGCGCCGCCGCCTGGGCCGAGCCCACAACCGGCCGCAGCTTGGTGAAGGTAAGCGCCTCCCAGGCCTGCGCCTCCTGCGCACAGTAGGAATGCAGCTCCGCCGCGGTCACCACCAGCTCGCCTTCGCCGCCGCGCGGGCGCAGCCGCGCGTCCACGGGGAATACGCTGCCCTCGCGGGTATAGGCGGAGAGTATCTGCATGATTTGCCCGGCGGCGCGGGTGGCGGATTCCGCGGGTAAGCTTTCTTCGCGCACGAAGAGCACGTCGGCATCGGAAAGCAGGTCGAATTCCTCCGTGCCCAGGCGGCCCAGGGCGAGCACCGTCAGCCCACGCGGCTGCCCGGCAATGGCGAAGGCGGCACGAATGGCATTTTCCGCCGCCGCGCTGGTTTGCCGCAGCGCCTCGTACACGGGACGGGCCTGCAGAACGTCGGCCGCTCCAGAGGCAAACGCCCGATGCCGGTAGTGCTCTCGCAGAAGCGCCAGCTTTTCCCCGTAGGAGACGTTCGCCCCGCCCAGGTACTCCAATTCCGGGTCGCCCGCCAGTTCCCGGTTGACCCCTTCTTCCGGCGCGAATAGTTCTCCCACTCCCTCGGTTGACTTCGGCGCGGCGGCATGCAGAGAAGCAATTTCTTCCGGATGGCGAAGCAAAATATCAGTGAGCAAATCGCTGCTGGCGAACAGCTCCAGAGCCCGCTCCACCGCCTGTGGCGCGCGCAGCACCGCCGCGTAGCGTTCGGAACTGGTGAAGGCGGCGCTCAAAAAGCGGTACAGATTGCGCCGCGTGACCGCGTCCAATTCAGCACGGGTGGCAATTTCATAAAGCTCCGGCGAATCCTCGCCCACGCGCTGCAGCAATTGCTGATAGGGCTGTTCAAAACCACTCTGCTCCACCCGCGGCAGCAGGCGGAACTCCGCCTCATCCTCGCGCGCCTGCAACTGCTGGTGATGGATAACACGCTCATAGATTTCCGCCACCGCCGCCATGCGCTGTCGCACCAGGGCGGCAATGCCTTCGGGCGCGTATTGCATCGTCTTATCGGCTCCCACGGCCCGGTGCACTATGCGCAACTGCTCGGGTAACTCGGGCAAACGGTGTGTCTGCTGGCCCTGGCGCAACTGCAGGCGGTGCTCCACCTTGCGCAGAAACTCATAAGCCGTGGTCAGCTCGTGGAATTCTTTGCTCGTGATGTGGCGCTTGTCGTGCAACTTTTGCAGGGAGAACAAGGTGCCGCCGGAGCGCAGCCAGGGCTCGGCGCCGCCATACACGCGCTGCAGGCACTGCACCAAAAACTCGATGTCACGGATGCCGCCGCGGTCTAGCTTCACGTCAATGCGGCTGGAATCCAGCAGCGCCTGCCGGCGCCGCGCTCCAATCCTCTCCCGCGTGTCCAGCGCCGTTTCCACCGCGGCGAAATGAATGTGCGGGCTATAGATATAGGGCTGCACTCCGCGGATGAATTCGCGCGCCAAAGCGGCCGAGCCGGCGCTGTGCCGCACCTTGATCAGCGCCTGGCGCTCCCAGTCGTGCGCCGTCTGCGCGTAGTAGCGCAGCGCCTGGCTGAGCGCGATAACGGGCTCGCCTTCCCCGCCCTGGGGCCGCAGCCGCAAGTCAATGCGGAACACGCGGCCTTCCGCCGTCATGCGGGAGAGAATCTGGGTGAGCAGCTGCGCCAGCCGGATGAAGTACTCGCGGTTGGAAATTGCGGCCGAGGCCAGTTCTTCCCCATCGCCACAAATGTAGAGCAGGTCCACATCCGAGCTGTAGTTGAGCTCGTTGCCCCCCAGCTTGCCCAGGGAGAGCACAGCGAAGGGAGTCTGCACTACCCGGCCCTGGGCGTCCAGGTGTTGGGGGGAACCATAGCGGCGGCGCATGGCGACTTCCGCCTCGCTTAAAGCCTCCTCAATCAGCACGTCGGCCAGGGCGGAAATTTCCGCGGTCGTTTCCGCCAGCGGGGCGATTCCCAGCACGTCGCGCAGCATGATGCGCACATACTCCCGCCGCTTGAAGCGGGTCAGCACCAGGCTCATCTCCTCGGTTGTTCCCGCGGCCGCTTGTGCTGAACTCGTGCCCGCGGGCATCAGTCCGGGAGCGGCGCAGCGCGCGCGAAAGCGGGCGAACGCCTCGTGCAGTTCCTCCGGCGCATAACTGCGGTCCAGTACCCGCTCTTTGCGGAAGTTCTGCAGCAGTTCGGGATTGCGAATCAGGGTATCGCCCAGAAAGCGGCTGTAGCCGAACACCGCCAGCGCGTAGTGGATCAGGAAATGGTGGCGCTCGAACTGCCGCGCCAGCTCGCGCCCGCCGCCTTCCAGCAGGCGTTCAAAGGAGGTGAGCGCACCATCGGGATCGGGACAATCGGGCAGCAGGTTGATGAGAGCTTCCGCCGTGCCGGCGGGCGCCTGGCGGACAATACGCCCCAGAATTTCCGATGCTGCCGCTGCATCATGAAATTGTGCCGCCGCCACCGCCGCTGCGATGGCCTCCGCCTGGCTGGTTTTTTGCCGCGCTCCGCTCTCCGACAAGGCTCCCCCGCCCCGCGCCTTCAGCATAACAAAAGCCCTTCACGGGGGAAGAGCGCGCTATGGGACCGGCTTATGCCGGATGATACCGATGGCTCACGCTCAGCTTCGTAGGCCCCTTGTGACCCTTCGTGCCTGTTATGAGACTATTTCGAAACTGCCGGAAGCGCTACAGTTCCGCGGATTCCCTGCCCTTCTACCACCGTGTAAATCGCGTCCGGCGCGACATTGGTTAATGTTTCCATCCGGCCGCTGGGCCAGCGGATCTGCACCGAGTCAACCTTCGTCTGCTGCCCCAGCCCGAAGTGCTGCCGCACATCATTCTGCGAAAGATAACTGCTCCCGCCCTTCACCTCGCTGAATTGCACCAGCTTCCCTGCCCGCACCGTTACGCGGGCGCCGATGGCGGCTCGATTGCTTTTTGTGCCCACGAGCTTGAACTCCACCCAGTGATTGCCGTCATGGTTCAAGTTCTTGAGCAGCAGTGGCGGGCCGTCAATATCTACGACCACGACGTCTACATTTCCATTATTGAAAATGTCGCCGAAAGCCGCACCCCGCCGTGAACGCGGTGGAATATCGGCCAATCCCGCTGCTTTCGAGACTTCCTCGAACGTTCCATTCCAGTTGTTGCGGTAGAGCAGCATGGGCTGCTCGTAGGGCGCGCCGCCGGGGATGGTATTGGCCTGGGGATAGACATGCCCGTTGGCCACGAACAAATCGAGCCAGCCGTCGTTGTCCATGTCGAAGAAGGAAGTGCCCCAGCCCACCAGGGGATATGTAGCCTGGCCTACGCCGGAAGATCGGCTCACATCGTCGAAACCCTCCTGGCCCAGGTTACGCGCCAGCATGGCGCCCTGTTCGGCGAAATTGGTCACGAACATGGAGAGCCGCCCGCTGTGATCGTAGTCACCCCAGTCCACGCCCATCGAGCCTTGCTCCAGGCCATCGCCGCTCAGCGCCGCTCCCAGCAGCATGCCCCGGTCCGTGAAGGTGCCGTCGTGATTATTTTGGTAGAGGTAATTGGCGGTTGTATCGTTGGCCACGTAGAGGTCGGGCCAGCCGTCATTGTCGTAATCGCCCCAAACCGCACCCAGGCCGTAATAGTGGCTGGGATCGCTGACGCCCGCCTTGGCGGAAACTTCTTCGAAAGTGCCGTCGCCGCGATTATGGAACAGCAGGTCGCTCTCCCCCGGCATGCCCCAGGGCCCGCACTGCACCTCGACGCCCTTGTACTTGCAGAACTGCGCGCTTCCCGGCAGCGGCAGGTGGTCCATATCCACGTGCACGTAGCGGGAAACGAACAAGTCCACGTTGCCGTCGCGGTCATAGTCGGCCCAGGCTGCGCCGGCGCTGAAGCCTCCGCCGCGCACGCCGGCTTTGTCGGTTATGTCCTCAAACCTGCAGTTGCCCTGGTTGCGGTAGAGCGCGTTGCCGCCATAGC
>DASVBI010000648.1:0-3403 GCA_036375915.1 Terriglobales bacterium
CCTGCTGGCCTCCATGCACGGCTTTTACGATAACGCGCTGGAAGCCTTCGCCGCAGCCATTGACGTGAAGCACATCAATATCCACGGACACTCTCTGCGCGTGGGCCGCTATTCCGCCGGAATCGGCGAGGCCATGGGCATGGAACCGGGAGAGGTGGCGGCCCTGCGCTCGGCCGGATACCTGCACGATATCGGCAAGGTGGCGGTGGACAAGCACCTGTTTGCCAAACCCGCGGCCCTGGATCCGGAGGAATTCCGCCTGATGGCCGACCACACCGTGGTGGGACACCAGATTGTGAGCGGAGTGCAATTTCCCTGGCCGCAGGTGCCGGAGGTAGTGCGCTGGCATCACGAGCGGGCGGACGGTTCCGGCTATCCCGACGGCCTGCGGTTGGAAGACGTGCCCCTGCCGTCGCGGATCGTCGCCCTGGCCGACGCCTTTGACGCCATGACCAGCGAGCGCCCTTACCGCCAGCCCTTATCGCTGGGGGAGACGCTCAGCGAACTGGTGCACCTTTCGCCGCAAAAGTTCGATCCCGCGGCCATGCAGGGCCTGCTCATCCAATTGCGGCGCGACGCCGTGGGCAGCAACCAGAGCCCGTTCGTGGACGAGCGTATTGCCTGTAACCTGGCGGCAAGCGACATTGACAACCTGGCTGCCAGCCTGCAGCACAAGCTGAATCATGGGAAGCTGTACCTGACGTAGGCGGCAGGCGGAGCCGTAATCTCTTAACTCGAAGTTGCCACCTTAACTTCCGCAGACTGGGGCTGAGTCAAGCCCTGAGGATCCTCCACTCGCCGCATCAGGAGTGAAGCCAGCAGCAGAAATAGCCCTCCTGCCACTACCGCCGCCAGACGGTCGTTGTGCAGCAGGTGGGCCATGACCCATCCAAAGCCGAGGGAGGCGATGATTTCAGGAATCACGATGAAGAAGTTGAAGATGCCCATGTAGACGCCCATCTTCTCAGCCGGCAGGGCGCCGGCCAGGATGGAATAGGGAATGGCAAGAATGCTGGCCCAGGCGATGCCCACGCCGATCATAGAGAGCAGCAGCAGGTACTTATCGTGGATCAGAGATACTGAGAGCAGGCCCAGGCTGCCGCACAGCAGGCAAAGGCTATGGACGGTTTTGCGGTTGAGCCGCTTAGCCAACGGGGCCAGCAGGAAGGAAAAGCCGAAGCAGACGGCGGAATACAGGGCAAAACAGATGCCGCCCCACTCCACCCCGGCGGAGTATATGGGCGAGGCCTGGTTGGGCGCGCCAAACACGTTGTGGGCGACGGCCACGGGGAAATAGAGCCACATGCAGAACAGGCCCAGCCAGGTGCAAATCTGCACCCAGGCAAGCTGGCGCATGGTGCGGGGCATGGCGGCGATGGAGTTCACAATCTGGCCGGCATTGCGCCCTAGCCCGCCCCCGCTGGCCTGGGCGGCGCGGAAGGCTGCCAAGTCCTGCGGCGGGTACTCGGGAGTAGTGAAAATGGTCCAAAGCACGGCGCTAAAAAAAACCGCCGCCCCTATATAGAAGGAGAGCCGGACGGTGAGCGGGATGGCGTGGGCGGAACCGGTTTGGGAGCTGACGTGGAAGGCGTTGGTCATCAGCCAGGGCAGCACCGAAGCACCCACCGCGCCCAGTCCGATGAACAGGCTCTGCATGGCGAAGCCGCGGGTGCGCTGCTCTTCCGGCAGGATGTCCGCCACAAAGGCACGAAAGGGCTCCATGCTGATATTGATGGAGGCGTCCAGAATCCAGAGCAGGCCGGCGGCCATCCACAGGGCGGAACTGCGGGGCATAAGGATGAGGGCCATCGAACTGAGAAGGGCGCCGGCAAGAAAATAAGGACGGCGGCGGCCCAGCCGTCCCCAGGTGCGGTCACTGGCATGGCCGATGAGGGGCTGGACGATGAGGCCGGTTAACGGCGCCGCCAGCCACAGGATGGGAATCTGGTCGGGACGCGCCCCCAGGTATTCGTAAATGGCGCTCATGTTCGCCATCTGCAGCCCCCAGCCGAACTGGATGCCAAGAAAGCCGAAGCTCATATTCCAGATCTGCCAGAAGGAGCGGGCTGGTTTCATATCAGAACCTCAATTCCGGTCAGCGATCGTACATGGCCGAGAGCTGGCGCAGGCGGTCGCGCAGGTCGGCGGTGAGAGCTTCGGGGCGATAACGCCACTTCCAGTTGCCGCCGACGGTCCCCGGCAGATTCATGCGGGCCTCGCTTCCTAATCCCAGCACATCCTGCAAGGGAATGACGGCCACGTCGGCGACGGAGGCCAGCACGGCGCGAATCAGTACCCAGTTGATGGGCTCCCTTTCGAATCCAAGATAGGCGCGGGCGAAGGCGTGCTCGCGGCGGACATCTTCGGGAGTGCGGGTGCTATCGGAGGCCCCTGAACTGTTCCACCAGCCGAGGGTGGTGTCATTGTCGTGTCCGCCGGTATAGGCCACCAGCTCGCGTTCGTAATTATGCGGCCGGAAGGAGGGACCCTGGGGATCGTTGCCGAAAGCGAACTGCAGCAGGCTCATCCCGGGAAAGTGGAACTGCTTGCGGATGGCCTCCACCTCGGGCGTGATGACGCCCAGGTTTTCGGCCACAATGGGCAGCTCGCCCAGTTCGGCCTGCAGCACGCGAAACAGCTCTGCTCCCGGCCCTTTCACCCAGCGCCCGTTGATGGCGGTGGGCTCGCCGGCGGGGATCTGCCAGTAGGCTTCAAAGCCGCGAAAGTGATCAATGCGCACGATATCGAACAGGCGCAGGGCGGCGCGGAATCGCTGTATCCACCATTGATAGCCAGAGGAGGCGATGACGTCCCAGCGGTAAATGGGATTGCCCCAGAGCTGGCCGGTGGCGCTGAAGTAGTCGGGGGGGACACCGGCGACTACCGTGGGTTTGCCGTCTTCATCCAGGTGAAAGAGCTGTCGGTGAGCCCAGACATCTGCGCTGTCGTGGGCGACGTAAATGGGGATATCGCCCATAATGCGAATGCCACGCTGCCCGCAGTAGGATTTGAGCTTCTCCCACTGGCGGAAGAATTCCCACTGCCAGTACTTGAAAGCGGCGATTTCAGCCGCCAGTTCCTTTCGCAGTTGCTGCAGGGCGGCTGCGTCCCGCCGCCGGAGGGGATGGCGCCAGTTGGTCCATATGGGCCCGGGCTGGGTCTGCTTGCAGGCCATAAAAACGGCATAGTCATCGAGCCAGGGGGCATGCTGTTGGCAGAAAGCTTCGAATCGGGCCCGCTCGGCACCCGCCGCCTCGGCCAGAAAAGTCTGCGCCGCACCGCGCAGCACGCCCATCTTAAAGTCAATAACCGCGGCGTAATCCACACATTCGTCGCAAAAGCGCGGCGCCGGGCTCAAGAGCCGGGAATTCACAAGACCCTGCTGCTTCAAGCTCTCCAGGTC
>DASVBI010000258.1:0-3545 GCA_036375915.1 Terriglobales bacterium
CGATGCGCTCCACCCAAGCGTGCTTCTGGTCATTGATCTCCTTGGGATCGGCGGGAGTGTAGTAGAGCAAAATCTTGACGCAATCGGCGCCGGCTTCCTTCAAGCGGCGCGCCGACCAGTGGTCCAGCAGATCGGGCAGGCGGCCGGGGCCGGTCTTGTCATAGCCCGTCTTTTCGTAGGCCAACAGCAGGCCAGCCGTCTTGGCGCGGCGCTTGGAGGCAGGCAGGCCCCACTCCGGGTCGAGCAGAATGGCGCTGGCGTGCGGCGTCAGCACCTCCGTGACCAGCGATTTGAATTCTTCCAGGCCTTTATCAGTGGCGTTGGCGCCCAGCGCCTTCTTCAGCGACCCGCGCTGGTCCATGGCGGCGGCGGCGATGACCCCGCGCTCGTTGGAAACATTCTTCATGCCCTGCAGTTTTCCCGGCGTCAGCTTCATAAATCCTCCTGAATGATTGCGGCAGTCCATTTTAAATGAAAAGCGCGTTGCGCTGGGACAAGGAAGGCGTCCAAACTCCTTAGCTGACTGGCTGAACTGGGCAACGCGCCAGCTCAAATGTTCATAAGTTTGTTCAGCTCCGGGGTGGTCAGAGCCCTGTCGAGAAAACTGAACTGGCCCTTGTCCTTCACTTCGTGGGCAGCTTCGAGGAAGCCGGTCATGGCTGCGCGATAGAGTGAGGTGGCCAGGCTGATGCGCCGGACTCCGGCGGCGGCGAGTTCGGCCGTGGAGAACGATTTTCCTTTGATCCCCACCATAAAGTTCACCGGCTTGGAAACCGCGGCACAGACGGCGCGCACCGCCGCAAGGTCGGGCAGGCCGGGAGCGAAAAGCACGTCGGCCCCAGCCTTTTCGAAAGCCTGAAGGCGTCCGATGGTGGCCTCAAGGCTGGGATCTGGGTACAGAAAATTGTGCGCTCGCGCGGTCAAAGCAAAAGGAAATGGAAGAGCGCGGGCGGCCTCTGCGGCAGCGGCAATTCTTTCCACCGCCAGCCCGGTGTCGTAGAGGGGGTGATCGGGGTGGCCAGTTGAATCCTCGATGGTGCAACCCACGAGCCCTGCTTCGGCTGCAAACTTAATGGTTTCCGCCACCACTTCCGGCGCGTCGCCGAATCCCTTCTCCAGATCGGCGGAGACGGGTAACTCCGTGGCGCTCACAATCAGGCGAGCGTGCGCCAGCGCCTCTTCCCGTGTCAGTTGGCCATCCCGCCGGCCCAGGGCACAGGCGGAGGCCGCGCTCGACGTGGCCAAAGCCTGGAAGCCAAGTCCGGCGAGAAGGCGGGCGGAACCGGTATCCCAGGGGTTGGGAACCACGAAAGCGCCTGGGCCTGCGTGGAGGGCGCGAAAACGTGCTGCCTTTTGGTGCTGCGTGACACTCACGGGATTGACCTTTCCCCCAAACTCTCAGCCCGATGGATGCGTCCCCGGCTGGCTAAGATACGAGCTTATTGTTGGCAGTGATGTCCGATGGTAGCTAGTTGGTAGCGTGGCTCGATGATTCGTCCCTGTGCGGGACCGCATGATCGCCTGTTCGGACGCGGAGTCAGTAATTGGCCCAGACTCCGGGCGTGGCCAGTTCGAGGAGATTGCCATCCGGGTCGCGAAAATAGAGGCTCGTGCCCCCGCGCTCCCAGCGGAGGGTGCTCTCAATTGCGACCGAATTCTGCTCCAGCCATCGTTGCCACGATTCAAGCTGGTCAGCCGCAATGGCAAATGCCATGTGGCCGCGACCTTGGGCGTCCATGCCACCGGGCAGGATTCCACCCGGGAGTTGTATGTCATCCAGCGAGCCCCCGCGCTGGAACAAGAGCAAAACCTGTCCCGGTTTCACATTTAACGCGCACAACCTCTCGTTCTGCACCAGCGCATGGAATCCAAAGATCTGCTGGTAAAAACCAGCAGCACGCGCCACCTCTTCGACTACCAAGGCCGTCTCCACTACTCCGGTGAGGGCAGGAGGAGCCTGGCGATGGCCGGCAGCGTTGGCAAGGGTGGACATCCCTGCAGTCTACTACCGAGGCACTCCCACATTTGGCCGCCACAACAGCACATCCGCGGCCCAATGTGGGGCACCGGTTTTACTGCCGCAGCGGAAGTCCGCTCAATATGGCGCGCTGCTTGGCAATGAGCGACTCTACCCCCCGCCGGGCCAACTGCATCATTTCCCGCAACTGTTCGTCGTCGAAGGGATGCTGCTCAGCGGTGGCCTGGATCTCCACGATCTTTTTGGCGCCGGTGAGGACGAAGTTCATGTCCACTTCGGCGCGCGAATCTTCCTCGTAGGCCAGGTCGAGCATGACCTGTCCATCCACCACGCCCACGCTGGTGGCGGCCACAAAATCGCGTATAGGCGCTGCGGTCAGCGTGCCCGCTTCCACCAGCTTTTGTAGCGCGAGCCCCAGAGCGACAAAGGCGCCGGTGATGGAGGCGGTACGGGTGCCGCCGTCGGCCTGGATGACGTCGCAATCAATCCAGATGGTGCGCTCGCCCAGTCGCGCCAGGTCGGTGATCGCCCGCAGGGAGCGCCCGATCAGGCGCTGGATTTCCTGGGAGCGCGCCGCCGGGCGCCCGCGGGTTACTTCGCGCGGCGTGCGCGTGAGCGTGGAGCGGGGCAGCATGCCGTACTCGCTCGTGATCCAGCCTTTGCCCGTGTTGCGCAGAAATTGCGGCACCGCTTCTTCGACCGACGCGGTGCAGATCACCCGCGTATTGCCCACCTCGATGAGCGTCGAGCCTTCGGCGGTGGAAATGAACTCAGGAACGATGTTGACCGGGCGCATCTGGTCAGGAGCGCGGTTATCGCTGCGGTAGATCACGCCTCCGATTAGAACATAGTTTGGCTGGGGAAGAAGGAATCAGGAGTCAGCGGCTAACCACCGCCCACTGCCCACCACCCACTGCCCACTACCCACTAAACACTGACTACTGACTACTCGCTCCACCCATCTGCGCCACCATGCGGTTCACCGCCGCCACATCGTAGAAGTCGGCCAGATCGGCGTGGCCGGCGAGCGTATCCCGCTCCTGGCCATTGACCAGAATCTTCACTTGCGCGATGCCGGGCAGATTGGCCGCCAGGGTCTGCACCAGCGAAAGGACAGTGAGTTCCTCCACCATCACTCCGGAACGATGCCCGCTGGCGAAAGCGTCGTTCAGGTCCAGCACCGCGGTGCCGTTCACCACGTAAAGGTCATTCACATCGGCCCCGGCGGGCAGAAAATGCGGTGAATCTTTTTGCATGTAGCGGGAAATGAGGGCGCGCAGCACCGCCTGGGCGCGCAGGGCCGGATCGGAGGGCAGGCTGAGGCTGGCGTCTTCGCGGCGCAAAGCGCCCTGCTGGTCGTCCGCCACATACAACGCAACGCTGACGGGGGCGCCGGCCGTGGGAGGCGCAACCGGTTGCTGCAGTTCTGTGCTCAGAGGCGCCTGCCGGACGTGGCGCTTTAACGTCCAAATGTAGGTGCCGGTGGCCAGCGCGGCTGCCATCAGCAGGGCAAAGGTCAACTTCAGGTGGCGGGGAATCACGGTGTGCCTCCCTGCCGGGCGCGAGC
>DASVBI010000662.1:0-5329 GCA_036375915.1 Terriglobales bacterium
GACCGGTCCCGTAGGGACCAGCCGAAAGTAGCCCGCCACCGGTCCCGTAGGGACCAGTCGAAAGTAGCCCGCAACCGGTCCCGTAGGGACCAGCCGAAAGTAGGCCGCCGCCGGTCCCGTAGGGACCAGCCGAAAGTAGCCCGCCACCGGTCCCGTAGGGACCAGCCGAGAGTAGCCCGCCAGTTTACTGGCGGGAAAGCAGACGGGCAGATTTAAAGTCCCGTTAGGGACGGCTGAACCGCAACCAATCGCCCGTCGGGCGGGGCCGATAAATGATTCTTTGTGGTTTTCTCTGTGCCTCTGCGTCTTTGTGGCGAAATCTGGTTTACGGGCCGGGCTCGCTCTCTAGAGTGGCCAACACTTCCTCGTCCACGTCCCACTTTTTGAGGATGGTCACGATCACTTTGGTGGTGAAACCGGCACGGGCCAGGGTGCGGAAGATGCGCGCCGCCTGCTTCTGGTCGGAGGGTTTTTGCAGGCGCTTGCGGCGCAGGAAGGCGCGCGCCAGTTGTTCATCATTCACTTCGGAATAGGCCCCGCCTACCGCTTTCTCGATTACTTCGCCATGTACGCCCCGGCTCTTCAGATCGGATATAACCCGCAGCCGCCCGAACTTTTCGTTATCCCGCCGGTACGAGGAATAGGCGCTGGCATACTGCGCATCGTTCAGGTAGCGCTGGTCCTTGAGCCGTGCAACCACCGCTTCCACCAGCGCTTGGCCGCCCTCGCCCTCCTCCACGCGCTGGCGCAACAGGCGCTTCAGTTCGGCCACCGATCGCATGCGCCGTCCCAGCGCCCCGATCGCGTACTCATAGAGCGCGGCCTGGTCGGTGATCCTCTTCCTGGTGCGGGAGAAGCCCATGGCATAAGGGTAGCGCAGTTGTAGCGCCGCCGTCCCGGCTGCCCTTAGCGTGCCGAAGGGGCGCCCGCGCCACAAGGTTTTGATAAACAAAAATGAGCGCGCATTGGTTCTTAATCCGCGTATTCCGCGTTCATCCGCGGCGATGAAGTTTGTGTTCGTGGCCACTCGCGGGCGGGGCGCCCGCGCCACAAAATTAAATAAAAAAGCGCGCCTCGCGGCGCGCTCCCGATTGCACGGGGTGTTACAACTAAAACTTGGAGAAGCCCGCCGCCTGCATTTCGTTGCGGGCCATGTCGGTGGTAGAGGAAATGCCCTGCGCCCGCAGCTTGAAGTCGTCGGCGTTGGAGGCATTCTCCAGAGCGGTCTCGTAGGTGATCAGGTTCTGCTGGCACAAATCCCACAGCGACTGGTCGAAGGTCTGCATGCCGTACTGCGAGGTGCCGGCAGCGATAGCCTCGCGCACGATGCGGGTCTTCTCCGGCATCAGAATACACTCGCGCACGTAAGCGGTGGCAATCATGACCTCCACCGCGGGCACGCGGCCTTCGGAATCGGCGCGCCGCACCAGGCGCTGGCTGATTACCGCGCGCAGCGTGGCTGCCAGCTGGGTGCGGATCTGCTTCTGCTCCGGCGGCGGGAACACGGCGATGATGCGGTTGATGGTTTCCACCGCGTCCAGGGTGTGCAGGGTGGAGAACACCATGTGCCCGGTTTCAGCGGCGTGCAGCGCCGTGGCAATGGTTTCCAGGTCGCGCATTTCGCCCACCAGGATCACGTCCGGGTCCTGGCGCAGCGAAGCGCGCAGCGCGGAAGCAAACGAGGGCGTGTCCACATCCACTTCCCGCTGGTTCACGAAGCCCATCTTGTCGCGGTGCAGAAATTCGATGGGGTCCTCAATGGTGATGATGTGTTCGGCGCGGGTGGAGTTGATGCGGTCCACCATGGCCGCCAGGGTGGTGGATTTACCGGAACCGGTCACGCCCGTCACCAGCACCAGGCCGCGCGGCATATCGCAAATCTGCTCCACGATCTTGGGCAGGTAGAGCTCATCCAGCGCCCGGATCTTGGTGGGAATCACGCGCAGCACCACGCCCACGTTGCCGCGCTGCTGGAATACGTTCACGCGGAACCGCCCCAGGCCGGCCACTCCGTAGGCCATGTCGAGCTCGTTGTTTTCCTTGAATTTCTGTTTCTGGCGGCTGGACATGATGCTGAACGCCATGTTCAGCATCTCCTCGGCGGTGATGCGGGGCTGGTCGGAAAGCGGCGCCAGCAGGCCATCTATGCGCAAATGCGGGTAGTTGCCGACCTTCAGATGCAAGTCGGAAGCCTTGCGCTCCATGGCTACGCGCAGCAGATCGTCAATGTTCATGGCCTGGTGTATCGCCTCGCGAGAGAATTGACCCCGCTTATGATGCCTCCAGTATGGGAAGAATGTAAGGTGACGGAAGTAATGTCCGAAAGGCCCACCACAAAGGACACGAAGTACACGAAGGAAATTCCAGGTCAACTCGGGGCCGATTCGAGACTCGGCATATGCCCTCTGGGCAAACTAAAGGGCCACCCTCGAGAGAGTGGCCCTTTTCCCTTTGTGTTTCCTTCGTGTCCTTTGTGGTGAAAGGTCTTACGCGGCTTTCCACTCCTCGTCCGCGCTGCCGCCGTAAATGGACGGCACCTTGGCGCCCATGGGCCGCAAATAAGTCGAGAGCTGTCCACGATGATGGATGCCGTGGCTGGTCACAAACCCCAGATAGAACACGACCGGGTAATTGAAGGCGCCGTAAAAATCAACAGGTGTGGTTAAGTGTTTCTCATCCAAAGCTTTCACGCGGGCCAGGGCGCGAGGCAGGTTGCTCTCGTACCAGGCCAGCATCTCGCTGATCGTCTTCGGCTCCTGGAAACGCGGCTCCATGCTGAACTTGCCGTCGGCAATCTCATCCAGCATCTGCACCTCGGTGGATACGACGTGCCACGCGAGCTCAAATGCGTTGCGTGCCTTGGGGTCGGGCCGGTATTCCCGGCTGCGGGCGTCGGGAATGGCGGCAATTACCTTTTTTGTGGTCTCCATTTCGCGGCCGATGCCCATCAGCGTCATGTCGCGGAAGCCGAGCACGAAATCCTTGGTAAGAGAAAGTTGCGGAGCTGCCATAAGAACCTCCTTAGGTGATTGCGTTGGTTCTGCGGTTGAGGGTTGGCGACAAGCGGAGACGAATTCTGCGCCGTCGTCCGCAGTACTAACAGAACCCGAAGAGCGCTGCCTGGCTTTCTAGCTGACTGGCTCTGAGCTGGACAGCTAGTAAGCCAGCCAGTTGCCGATTCCCGACTACAAGCTGACCACTGACCACTGACGACTGACCACTGCCTTTACACGCTCACCGGCTGCTTGCTCCCCACGGGCACCGGGGTGAGCCAGTTGAAGCGGTCGGCCACTTCGCCGCTCAGGATGCCGTAAAACTCGTGCGCGATTTTGCGGGTGATGGGGCCCATGGTGCCTTTGCCCACGCTGATTTTGTCCACCGAGCGCACCGGCGTGATTTCCGCCGCCGTTCCCGTGAAGAACACCTCGTCGGCAATGTAGAGCATCTCCCGCGGAATCATCTGTTCCACCAGCGGAATTCCCAAGTCCCGCGCCAGCCGGATCACCGAATCGCGGGTGATGCCGGGCAGCACCGAGTTGCCCAGGGGCGCGGTCAGCAGCGTGTCCTGGCGCACCACGAACAGGTTCTCGCCCGAGCCTTCGCTGACGAACCCGTTGGTATCCAGGGCGATGCCCTCCACGTAGCCGTTCATGATGGCTTCCATCTTGATGAGCTGCGAGTTCATGTAATTAGCGCCCGCTTTGGCCATGGCCGGCAGCGTGTTGGGCGCGATGCGCGTCCAGGAGGAAACGCAAACGTCCACCCCCTGCTCGATGTCGCTGCCCAGGTATTTTCCCCACTCGTAGTTGACGATGTACACCTCGGTGGGCGAGTTGAAGGGGTTAACGCCGGCTTCGCTGTAACCGCGCAGCACGATGGGCCGGATGTAGCACGGCCACACCTGGTTGGTCTTGATCAATTCCTGCATGGCGGCGACCAGTTCGTCGCGGTTGTAGTCCACGTCAATGCGGTAAATCTTGGCCGAATCCAGCAGGCGCTGGGCATGCTCATGGGCCCGGAAGATGGAGGGGCCTTGGGGAAGCGCGTAGCAGCGGACGCCCTCAAACACCGATGAACCGTAGTTCACCACGTGCGCCATGACGTGCAGCTTGGCATCGTCCCAGGCGATGAGTTTTCCGTTGTGCCAGATCTTCGCGGTCTTTTTGATGGCCATGAGCGCTCCTTGGAGACTGTTTCCTGCCGCCCGGGCGCGCAACTTTGCCGCCGTCCAAGGTCTCAGCAGGTGTACCGGAGAAGGGCGCGTAACTGCCAGCGAGCACGTCCAGGCTCAAGTACAGGCAATTATAACCGAGGGTTAGAGCCCGGCCGCCGTGAGTGATGTACAAAAAAATGGCTCTTACGGCAGGAATTTGACGGCGGAAACCAACAAAACAGGCGGGCTGGATATGTGAGCAAGTGCACCCTGGCAAGAGATCACGTGGGCACAGGCGCCCTCGCCGGTGCGGGCGAGCGCAGCCCGCC
The DNA here is from genome assembly GCA_036375915.1 of Terriglobales bacterium. Taxonomy (GTDB): domain Bacteria; phylum Acidobacteriota; class Terriglobia; order Terriglobales; family Acidobacteriaceae; genus JAICWP01. The sequence continues at coordinate 4,483 of DASVBI010000662.1, forward strand.
AGAGATCTCCACCCGCCTCGGGGCAGCCGAGGGCGGCTCTGCCACGCAAGAATGTGGAATTACTGCGCTGCGGTCGGCACCACCAGCGGCGTCGGCGGGCTGGTGGCCGCGGTCTTCAGGCTGGCCACTCCCGGTGGTTCATCCCCACGGAAGTAGCGGCCGTGCTCAGACCGCATTTCCCCCATGGCGATCAGCGGCTTGCTGTAGTCGTTGCGCGCATTCCAGAAAAGGAAGCCAATTCCGCCCTCCTCCCGCGCCACCCGCACCTGCGTGATGATGTAGTTGGGCGAATAGGTTCGGGTGCGCCAGCCAAAGGCCTGCAGCCAGGGCCGCAGCACCACGCCCGTGGTCTTGGTGTCGCGGCGGAAGCGCGCCATGGATTCGCTGATGAAGTGCTCCGGCGCGTCCCCGGGGTGGGCGTAGCCGTCCATCCCAAAGAAGTGCGAGGGGTAAATCATGGGCGAAAGCACGTCACAGTGCAGCGCCATAGCCGGAATATCCTGCCCGGTATGCGCCAGGTCCACCGGACGCTGCCAGGCCATCACCCCGAACACGTCCAGCGAAAGCAGCACATGAAGCGGGTGAATCTGGGCGTAAGTATCGGCCAGGAAGTGGGTTATCACGTCTGAGCGGCGCCAGTCCGGGTGCGTGGTCTGGAACAGAAACTTGGCATCTTTCTGGTCACTTTCGGCAGGGAAGCGCACGTAGTCGAACTGGACTTCATCCACGCCCGCCTCGGCCGCCGCCTTGGCCAGGGCTATGTCATAGGCCTGCACCTCGGGGTGGGAGGGGTCGGTCCACACCAGCTTGTTGTGTTCCCTCCAGGGCTGGCCGGTGCGGCGTGAGC
>DASVBI010000685.1:0-3826 GCA_036375915.1 Terriglobales bacterium
CCTTCCGAGAGGATGCCCCCTTCATACGGCGAACCCGTGGCCGGCTCGCGGTGGCGCGGGCCCAGCACCCAGGAGATCAGGAGGATGGCCCCGATCACGAAAAGCAGGGCCAGAAAATAAACGCCCAGCGCCCAGAGAGTCACGTTGCCTCGCAGGCGGTCATCAGCCGCGGTGCTGTGCCGGCCTGATCACCCCAACATTTGCATAGATTCCCGGCCGGCGGCTTGGGTTGGTAAATTGTTAGCGCGTGGAGTTAGCGTGCAGTGTCGTATTTTTCACGACGGCTGCCAGTATAAGCAGTGGCCGCGCCGCTGTACAACTCCAAGAAAGGGCGCTGGCGCCGCGCGCCGCCCGGCCATGATATACAGTTGTGTCCGCCTCTATGAAAAACTCCGCTATCGCATTGTTTCTGCTTTGCGCTCTTCCGGCGCTTCTGGGCGCGCAAACCGCTCCCCGCAAATTTGAACTGCAGGCCAACTCGCCTCGGTTCTGGCGCCTGCTCGACCGCAATGCCCAGCTGGCCAAAGTTGCCGGCGGCTTCGGCTTCACCGAGGGACCGGTGTGGGATACGGCCGGATTTCTCTACGTTAGCGACGAAACTCTCAACAAGATTTTCCGGGTCTATCTTGACGGGCGCAAAGAGACTTTCATCCTGCTGGGCGATCCCGACGGCAACACCTTTGACCGCCAGCAGCGGCTGCTGGACTGCGCCAGCGTGCTGCGCGCCATCATCCGCATCACTCCCCACGGCCAGTACGTGGTGCTCGCTGACCGCTACCAGGGCAAGCGCTTCAACAGTCCCAACGACGTGGTGGTCGGGCCCGACGGCGCCATCTACTTCACTGACCCCACGCTCGACCTGCCCAAAGGTCAGAAGCAGGAGCTCCCCTTCCAGGGCGTGTACCGTCTGGACAACAAGGGCAACGTGCAACTGCTGACCAAGGACCTTTCCCAGCCCAACGGGCTGGCCTTCACTCCCGACGGCAAGCGCTTTTTTGTGGATGACAGCGACCAGCGAAACATCCGCGTGTACGACGTCGGCCGCGACGGCAGCCTCAGCAACGGGCGCATCTTCGGCGAGGAGCCCGGCGGCCCCGATGACGGCGTTCCCGATGGCATGCGCTTCGACCGCCGCGGCAACCTGTTCGTCACCGGCCCTAAGGGCATTTGGGTGTGGGATGTGCAGGGCCACCACCTGGGAACCATTGTGCTGCCGGAGCAGCCCGCCAATTTGACCTGGGGCGATAAAGACTACGGCACGCTTTACATTACCGCCACCACTTCGGTATACAAGCTGCGCACTAAAACGCGCGGCTTTGTGCCCTACTTGGCGCACTGAATCCAAAACTGGGCGGAAATCCCAATGCGAGTGCAGATTTTTAATGACAAGCCTTCCCTGGCCAAGGTGGCCGCCGATCAGGCTGTGGCTGCGATTCGCCGCGCCATTGAGGAACGCGGGCAAGCCCGCGTCGTGGCTGCCACCGGAGTATCGCAATTTGACTTCCTCGAGGCGCTCACCCAGGCTGCCGGCGTTGATTGGAGCAAAGTCGAACTCTTCCATCTGGATGAGTACGTTGGGCTGCCCATCACCCATCCCGCCAGCTTCCGCAAATTTCTGCTGGAGCGCCTGGTCGGAAAAGCCGGAATCAAGAACTTTCATTCCCTCGATGGCGATGCCCCCGACCCGGCGGAAGCTGCTTTACGCGTGGGCAACGAGCTAAATGCCGCGCCCGTGGACGTGGCCTTCGTGGGCATCGGCGAGAACGGGCACCTCGCCTTCAACGATCCCCCTGCCGATTTCCAAACCGAACAGCCTTACATCATTGTCAATCTCGATGAAGCTTGCCGCCGCCAGCAGGTCGGCGAAGGCTGGTTTGATGAGTTGGCGGCGGTCCCGCAGCAGGCCATTTCCATGTCCGTGCGCCAGATCTTAAAGGCCAGGGAGATTATTGTGGTCGCTCCCGAGGCGCGCAAAGCCGCCGCCGTAAAGGCGTGCCTGGAGGGCGAGATTACTCCCATGCTTCCCGCCTCCATTCTGCGCACTCATGCCAACACCACCGTGTACCTGGACCAGTTTTCCGCCGGCCTGCTGAGTGAAAAGCTCCAGTCGCGCATTTTGAATGAAGACTTCTCCACCGGCCGCGCCAATCCCTGAGAGGAAGGAAGCCATGAGCAAATACGTGATCCAGAGCAAGCGCGGCGCGCCGCCCTTGGGCGCCTACTCCCAGGGATGGCGGGCTGGCGACTTTATTTTCGTCACCGGCAGCGGCCCCGTTGAACCCGCCTCCGGCAAGATCGTGGGCGAGACCATCGAGCAGCAGACCGACCTGACCATCACCAATTTGGCCGCCATCCTGGAAGCCGACGGCGCTACTCTCGCCGACGTGGTCAAGGTCAGCGTCCACCTCAAGGACCCCAGCCTTTTCCCTCGCTACAACGCGGTGTACGCGCGCCGCTTCAGCAAACCTTACCCCGTGCGCACCACCGTGGGCAGCGATTTGAGCGCCGCGCCCGGAATGTTGATAGAGATTGACTGCATCGCCTACAAACCGCAGGCCCCGCGAGCCTCTGAGCCTCGGCCGCGGAAAGCGGCGCCGCGCCCCCGCTCCCGCAGTCGCAAGCCGGGCAAATGATTCGCATTGCGACGCTTTTGTGGCGCGGGCGCTTTAGTGGCGCGGGCGCTCTCGCCCGCGTAGCTCTTGAAGAGGCACAGCTTTGGCTTATGCATTTCCTCCGGGGTGCCGACGCGTCGCGGCACCTTGCCCATCAGCGGCTCACCGGCACTGCTTTCTCGCCCACGGTTACCGGCGCTTCCCGCCCGCGGGCCGACACTTTCTCCACCCCCTCAATCTCTCCCCGCTCCACCCGCAGCGCGCAGTCAAAATTATTTACCGTCGGGCAAACGTGGCGGGGCAAGAGGTAAAGAATGTCTCCCGGTCTCGGACCCTGGGCGCCGTCCCGCACCGCGAAGGGCAAATGCTCCTCGCTGGGAGCAAGCGGTGTCAGTTCCGGATGCCCCAGCACCACGCAGGTGGGCACGCCGGCATCGGCAGAAACCGTTTTATGCCCCGCATCGCAGGTCACAATGCCGGCGCGCGGCCGGCTCACCACCCGCGCTGCTACCAGCGCCGCCGGCCGGTAACCGTACTCTGGCGGAAGTTGCGCCAGGCTGCTGGCATCGCAGTAAACCACGGTTCCGGGCGACACCCGGTGCACAAAACGTTGCCCGCCAAATCCGGCAAAGGAAAGCGAGCAGGGAAACGTGGGCGTGCCCGCCGTAATCACTTCCGCAACCGGCTTGCCCTCGCTCTCAAGCGCGCGGACGATTTCCAGCAGCTGCGCATAACCCCGGTGCGCCGCCTGCGTGCGCTCCTCGAAATCCAGGCCGCCCAGCTGCCCGTCGTAATAGTGCAGCCCGCGGAATTCCAGGCCGGCGGCGCCTACCGCGCGCGCCAGCGCCACGATTGCGGGCGTGGAGTTCTGCTCCACTCCGGTGCGGTTCATCCCTGGATTGATGTCGAGGAAAACTCCCACCCGGCTGCCCCGCCATTGCCCCGCCTGCTCTTCATTTTCAGCCAGCACGGAAACCCGCACGCCGGAAAATTGCTCCGCCAGTTCCTGCACCCGCCGCGCATTCGCGCCCATCGCAGGATAGGCAAAGAGCACGTCTTTGGCGCCACACTCGCACGCGGTCAGCAGTTCCAGAGTGGTCGCGCATTTGAAGTTGCTGATGCCGCGCTCCACCAGCAGGCGCAATGTATATGCCAGCTTGGCGGTCTTGATGTGCACGCGCCAGCGGCCGGCCTCGCCTCCCAGCAGCGCCAGC
>DASVBI010000700.1:0-5355 GCA_036375915.1 Terriglobales bacterium
AACCCCGAGCGCCAAAAATCGCTTGCTGAGTCCTTCCGTCGGCTCCACCACGGCCCCAACATTCTCGTCCTTGCCAACTGCTGGGACGTGGCCAGCGCACGCGTGCTGGAGGCGGAGGGCGCGCCCGCCATCGCCACCAGCAGCGCCGGCGTGGCCTATACCCTCGGCTATCCCGACGGGCAGCGCATCACGCGCGACGAAATGCTGGCGGTGGTGGCGCGCGTCGCCAAAGCCGTGAAGGTGCCGGTCACGGCTGATGTCGAATCCGGTTATGGTCCTCGTCCCGAGGACGCAGCCCGCACCGCCCAAGCGGTGATCGCGGCCGGCGCCGTGGGCATGAATCTGGAGGACAGCACCGAGGAATCCGATACCGCGCTGATAGAGGTTTCTCTCGGGGTGGAGAAAATCCGCGCCGTGCGTGAAGCCGGCAGCAGGGCCGGTGTGCCCCTGGTGATCAACGCCCGCACCGATGTTTATCTCAACCAGGTGGGCGCGCCCGACTCGCGCTACGACCACGCCTTGCGCCGCGCCGCCGCTTTTCGCGATGCCGGCGCCGACTGCATCTTCCTGCCTGGCGTGAGGGAGCCAGAACTCATCACCCGCTTTGTGAAGGATTTGAAATTTCCCATCAACATCCTGGCCGGCCCCGGCTTCCCTATAATCGCCGATTTGCAGCGCCTGGGCGTAGCTCGCGTCAGCCTGGGCTCCAAACCGATGCTGGCCGGGCTGGGCCTTTTGCGCCGCCTGGTGAACGAACTGCGCCAGAAAGGCACCTATACCTCCCTGGAAGGCGCCGTAACCTACGCCGAGATGCAGAAGCTGCTGGAGTAGCCGTCAGCAATCAGCATTCAGCACTCAGGCCGAGAGCATTGGGCTGATGGACCCATTTTCAAATAGCTCGACGGCTGAATGCTGAGTGCTGAATGCTAGTTGACAACCTCAGCCCCCGCTCGGGGTAAAATTCTCGCCATGTCCTCCTTCCGCTCCACCCGCCCGCAAGCCTCCGAATATTCACCGTCGCACGAGAGTTATATCCGCCGCGTGCCTGACGGCGACATCGTGGATCTGCTGGAAAGACAGATTGAGGAGACGCTCGCCTTCGTGCGCCCGCTTTCCGAGCGGGAGGCGACCTCCCGCCGCAAGCCCGTGGAATGGAACATCAAGGAAATCATCGGGCATCTGTCGGAGGCTGAACGCATCCTCTCCTGCCGGGCGTTGCGCTTTGCCCGCGCGGATTACCAGCCTCTGCCCGGCTGGGATCAGGACGACTACATGCGGGAATCGAGCTTGGGCGAACGCGAACTGAAAGACCTGGTCCAGGAACTCGAACACCTGCGCCGGGCCAATGTGGCCCTGTTTCGCAGCTTCACCGCGGAGGCGCTCGCTCGCCGCGGCAAGGCCGACGGCAAGGAAGTCTCAGTGCGCGCCCTGCTCTACATTCTGGCCGGACACGAGCGCCACCATCTCGAACAGATGCGCCAGCGCCTGCCCGAATTGCGCGCCGCCGGCTAGTTGGCACACGTCGGTGGCGCGGGCGCTCCCGCCCGCGTGGGGCCAATCTGGCCAGCTCACACCGTCACCGGGAGGCCATACCTTCAGCCGCGTCGAAACTAGAGGAAAGAAAATAATTTCTGTCATCCTGAACCGAGCGCGACCGAGCGCAGGAAGAAGCGCGAGGTGAAGGACCCCTGCATTCTGCGGGCCGACGCTGATCGAAGGAGTTCTGCAACCCCCTCAAGGTTGAAAATCAACTTCTTCTCCGCGGAGGCACGCGGATGAACGCAGAAAATGATCGCTTCAATACGAATGCAATCCGGAGAAGCCTCCCCGACGTGGGTGGGGCTCCCGCCGCACCAACAGCCAAGAGCCAGGAGCCAAAAGCCAGGGGCCCCTCCGCTACAATCTCATCAGCCACAAATGCCGTTCTCCTTCACCATTGATGCCCGCCTCGGCTCCGCCCGCGCCGGCCGCCTGCTTACCCCGCACGGCGTGGTGGAAACGCCGGTCTTCATGCCCGTGGGCACCCTGGCCAATGTGAAGGGCGTGCCCCAGGACCTGCTGGAGGATCTGGGCGTCGAAATCCTGCTCAGCAACACCTACCACCTCTATCTGCGCCCGGGAGTGGAGCAGGTGCGCAAGCTGGGCGGCTTGCATCGCTTCATGTCCTGGCCGCGCGCCATCCTCACTGATTCCGGCGGCTACCAGGTTTTCAGTCTCAGCGACCTGCGCAAGGTGAGCGAGGAAGGCGTGGCCTTCCGCTCGCATCTGGATGGTTCCTCTCACTTCCTCAGCCCGGAATTGGCGACTGCGGCGCAAATCGGTTTGGGCGCCGACATCATCATGGCGTTTGACGAGTGCACCGAACACCCCGCCGATCGCCAGCGCGCCCGCGCCTCCATGGAACTGACCCTGCGCTGGGCGGAGCGCAGTAAACGCTACTTCGATGAGCATAAGCAGGAAGTGCCGTGGGCGGCAGCGGGCAGCAGCACTCAGCGTTCAGCAGTCAGCACTCAGCGGGGGGAGCGAGTTTCAAGTTTCGGGTTGCAAGTTTCAAACCCCGAGGCAGCGACCGGAAACTCGAAACTGGAAACTCGAAACTCCGCCCAGGCCCTCTTTGGCATCGTCCAGGGCGGCATGTACCCCGACCTGCGCCGCGAATCGGCGGAACGCAGCCTCGAGATCGGTTTTCCCGGCTACGCCATCGGCGGCCTGAGCGTGGGCGAACCGCGGGCTCTGACCCGGGAAATCGTCGCCGCCACGCTGCCCTGCTTGCCCGCCGACCGCCCCCGCTACCTCATGGGCGTGGGCACGCCCGAGGAAATCGTGCAGTACTCCGCCATGGGCGTTGACATGATGGATTGCGTCCTGCCCACCCGTGCCGCCCGCCACGGTCTGCTGTTTACGTCGGAAGGAAGAATTTCCATCAAGCAGGCGCGCTACGCCCAGGATGAAGGCCCGCTCGACCCGCGCTGCGGCTGCCGCGTCTGTGCCCGCTATTCGCGCGCCTACCTGCGCCACCTCTATGCCGCCAACGAGGTCCTGGCCCAGGTCCTGAACACCATCCACAACCTTGCCTACTACCTTGACACCATGCGAGCGGTGCGGCATTCTATAAAACTTGGGGAGTGGGCTCTTCTTTCTGGTGTACAGTCCACACCGAAACCGTAGTCGAATCCCCTGTTCATACCTGATTTGAGGAAGTACCGGCCTGACAACAGGGGTCACGAGCTTTCCAGTAATTTAAATAGCGATCCCGCTCTGGGCATCCAGAGTACGTCATGCCGAGGCAAGAGGTTAGTTAGGTTTCATGGAAACAAACCTGGTGGCGGCCTTCTTACAGGCCAAAGATGGTGGCGGAGCGCTGGGCTGGGGCCTGCTCCCGCTGATCCTGATTTTCGCGATTTTCTATTTTCTGCTGATTATGCCCCAGCAGCGGCGGCAGAAAAAATGGCAGCACATGCTCGGCGAGTTGAAGGCGGGCGACAAGGTGGTCACCAGCGGCGGCATTCGCGGCACCATCATTTCCCTGCGCGATGATGCCCTGCAGCTGCGGGTGCCGCCCGATAACCTGCGCCTCGAGATATCGCGCTCGGCGGTCGTTTCCCTGGCCAATCCCGAGGAAAGCGGCAAGTCGTAGGCGGTTGCAGCCGGTGCAAATACCCGGTATTTTCAAGGTAGTCTCCCAGTTTTATGAAGCAAAACCTGCTCTGGAAATCAGTTTTCATCATCGCCGTCCTTCTGGTGTTTGTGTACGGCATTTTCGGTGTTCCTTCCAGCTTTTCTGGACAGGGGCTGGCGGAAGCTCTGCAGCACCGCATTTCCCTGGGACTGGACCTCAAAGGCGGCACCCACCTGATCCTGCAGGTGCAGGTCAATGACGCGGTCAATGTGGACGCCCAGCAGGCCGTCGAGCGCCTGAAGGGCGCCCTGCGCAGCCGGAACATCGCCTTCGCTGACATTGCCCAGTCCGACCCCAACAATCCCGACCACATCTTGGTGAAAGGTGTTTCGGCGGACCACACTTCCGACCTGCGCGAGATCGCTTCCACCGACCTGCCCGAGTACGACCTCAATTCCGGCGCCCAGGACACCTACACCCTGGCCATGAAGCCTTCCCAGCTCACCCAGCTCAAGAACCGGGCGGTGCAGCAGGCCATCGAGACCATCCGCAACCGCATTGACCAGCTGGGTGTTAGTGAGCCGGTGATCGAAGAGCATGGCTTGGGGCAATACCAGATTCTGGTTCAGCTGCCCGGTGTGAACGACCCGGCGCGCGTCAAGTCCATCATGCAGTCCACCGCCATGCTGGAGATCCGCCAGGCTTTCGGCGGCCCCTATTCCAGTGAGCAGGAAGCACTTAGCGCAAATAATGGGGTTCTGCCTCCGGGCACGGTGCTGCTGCCCGGCAAGAGCATTGGCGACACCGGCGGCGAGCCGCATGAAGTTTGGTACCTGGTTTCGCGCTCCTCTGCGGTTACCGGCCGCGACTTGCGCGACGCCGGCTCCAGCCGGGATGAGAACGGCCGTCCCGATGTCACCTTCCAGCTCACCAACGAGGGCGGCCGCCGTTTCGCTGCCTTCACCGGTTCCCACGTGGGCGACAAGCTGGCGGTGGTTCTGGACAACAAGGTGCAGGAAGTGGCCACCATCCAGGAGCAGATTCACGATTCCGGCGTCATCAACGGCCGTTTTTCCGAGCAGGAATCCAAGGATCTGGCCATGATTCTGCGTTCCGGCGCGCTGCCCGCCAGCATTCATTACCTGGAGGACCGCACGGTCGGGCCTTCACTGGGCGCCGATTCCATCCGTGATGGCGTGCGTGCGGCCGTCATTGGCATGCTCGCGGTGCTCATCTTCATGCTGGTGTACTACCACGGGGCAGGCGTCAATGCCGATGTAGCGCTTATCTTGAACCTCATCATTTTGCTGGGGTTCCTGGGCTACAGCGGGGCTACCCTGACCCTGCCGGGCATCGCCGGAGTCATTCTCACCGTGGGCATGGGGGTTGACTCCAACGTGCTCATTTTTGAGCGTATTCGGGAAGAACTGCGCAATGGCAAGACGCCCCCCTCGGCGGTGGAGCAGGGCTTTGCCCACGCCTGGATCACGATTGTGGACACGCACGTGACCACCATCGTTTCCGCTTTTATTTTGTTTATCTTCGGCACCGGGCCGGTGAAGGGTTTTGCGGTCACCCTCACCTTCGGCTTGCTGGCCAACCTGTTTACGGCGGTGTTTGTCTCGCGGGTAATTTTTGATTACCTGCTCAACCGCAAACAGCGGGGTGAAGCACTCAGTATCGGGTAGTTTCTGGTTCGATTCGCGCTAATCGGCCGAAATGCAAAGCTAACTAGA
>DASVBI010000733.1:0-2798 GCA_036375915.1 Terriglobales bacterium
CCTGGAGCGCATGGACAGCGGCACCTATGGACTTTGCCAGGTCTGCCATGACGCCATTGAACCGGAGCGGCTGGCCGCCGACCCGCTTGCCTGCTTCTGTCTCGATCACCTCAACCCTGCGGACCAGCGCGCGCTGGAGCATGACTTGCGGCTGGCGCGCCAGATTCAGGGCGGGCTGTTGCCCAAAACCGATTCCCGCTTTGGCCCCTGGCAAATTGCCTATCACTATCAGCCGGCCGGCCTGGTCAGCGGCGATTATTGCGATGTCGTGGATGCCGCCGATCGCGGCTTGTACTTCATGCTGGGCGACGTTTCCGGCAAAGGCATCGCTGCCGCCATGTTGATGGCCAATCTGCACGCCCTGTTGCGCGCTCTTATCTCCGCCGGCCTGCCCCTGGGCGAACTGGTTACTCAGGCCAGCCGCGCTTTCTGCGAAACTACCCTGTCCACTCACTACGCCACCCTGGTGTGTGGGCACGCGCGGTCCTCCGGCGAGGTCGAACTCTGCAACGCCGGCCACCTGCCTTGCCTGTACATCCATGCCGGCGAGGTGGCGGAAGTCCCCTCCACCGGCCTGCCCCTGGGCATGTTCTGCAGCCAGGAATTTACCCTCTCACGTGTGCATCTGAGCTCGGGCGAGAGCCTTCTGCTTTATACCGACGGCCTGACAGAAGCGGAGGATAGTTCCGGAGCGGCTTACGGGGTGGAGCGCTTGCGCCGGCTGGCGGCTGATAACGGAGCGGAGCCGAAAATCCTGCTGGGCGCCTGCCGGAAGGACCTGGCCAGATTTCGCGGCACTGCCGCGCTAAGCGATGACCTCACCTTGATGGTCGTGAGCCGGGCGTTCTAAACCGGAACCACCGGCTTGATGCTCACGCCGCCGAGGCGTACTTGGCCAGCTTGTTGAGCATGCCCTGCACCATTTCTTCGCGGCGGCGCAGCACCGCCTTGAACTCGCGATGCTCGGTACGGCAGATCTCACGCAGCAATTCGCGGTGGTGTTCTTCCAGGATTTCGGTGATTAATTCGTGCTCTTCCGGGGTGAATGTCACTTCCATGGCTTTGTCCTCTCCCCACAGACCGCGGCCGGCAGGATGCGGCCGCCTGTCCTTTTAGAGGAAGCCGCCCGTTTGGATGGTCAACGCGCTCAGAGCCAGTTCTACCTTCGTGATCGCCTCATCCAATTGCGCGTGGTGCTCGGCATCTTGCAGCTTTTCGCGCAAACTCTTCAGCACCTGGCGGGCCCGGCTCAGATGTTCAACGGCTTGCGCTGGACCAGGACTCTCCGGCGGCTTGGCTGCGGATCTAGTGGGCATCTCCCAACTCCTTCTCTATTAGCTTAGCGCCAATTGCCCGGGGGCGGCGCATAAAACCGCAGCGCCAGCAGAAGCTGGTTACCGGATGCGTTTCAACCTGCTTTTCCGACAGCCCCGGGTTGCAGCCTCCAGGGCCTGGGCGGTCAGCGTTTCCTCAGTCCGAATATGACCCAGCCCACTAACACTCCGGCAGTGAAGGATAGTACGGAAGTGGTAGCCACCGCCTGCAACGGGTGGCGCTTCACCTCGTGGGTGGCGTCATCCATGATATCTTCCGCTACAGACAGGCCGTGCTTCATGGCACGGCGGGCGGCGTGCACTCCATCCTCCAGGGCATCGGCGACCGCGGTTTTCAGACGCGCGGTTTCCACATCAGCGATATTGGCGAAGGCGGCTTGTGCCATGCTCGTATCCTTTCAGAAAGCTTGCCGGGCGCGGCCCAGAAGCCGTCGGTTCGTTCGAACCGAAGGTGAGCAGGTTCGCTCGTCCTCGATTTCAGCCCGTGGGTCGCGCTCGGCTCACTTTTATAGTCGCGCCTTGGCCGCTGCCTTGCGGTGATGCGCGACACATGGGAGGGTGAGCAAACAGAGGCCGCCGGCAGTCCTGGTTCCCAGGCTGCTTCCTAGCGCGCCGCCGCAACGTCCACTGTGCTCGCCCAGACCAGCGCGATGATCCAGCCAATCAACCGCTGCCGGCAGGCCGCGAGGCCGGGACAGGAGCAGCCGGCACAGTTGCGAAGGAAGCTAGTAGCAGTGGGCTGCATCCGCGTGAGTCGGCCCGGTCACCCTATCGGATTTGCACCATCGCTAGGGCAAAGCGCGGGGCGTAATGTACGTGAAGCGGATTTATCACTCATCATTGGTCCCTTTTAGAATAGCGGCATGGGTCCAACACGGAAGAAGGCTGCTATTCTGTTTTCGGTTGTCCTTTTGATGCCGATGTTTGCGGCCACCTGGCGGCAACGGAATCAGCCTGCGACTTCGCTTGCTACCCCAATCAAATACCGGAATGCGCAGTATGACTTCTGTGTTTCCTTGCCGGAAGGCTGGAAAGGATACTCGGTTCTTGTCGGTGAATGGAAAGGTAACTTATACAATCAGTGGCACGGACATGATGGCTATCGTGCAGGTGCCCAGATTACAATCCGACATCCTCAATGGACTTCACGAAACCCGCATCAAGACATCCCCATCATGGTCTTTACCCATGCTCAATGGAGGCTGGTCCAGAAGGAACAGCTCATCGTAACTGCGGCACCTGTTGGTCCCGGTGAACTCGCTCGGAACTCTAACAGCCTGTAACAAAACCTCACGACGAGCGGGGATACCTAACCCGAATAAAGAGCTGGTCAAAATCTAACTGCTTCAGTCAACATCACTTACGAGCCGGAAAGCCACTCAAACTTAGGAGCCGAAAAGCCACTCTTCATTTTCGCCTCAATTGTACCGAGTTGTACCGAATTACTCTAAGGACTGCCCGAGG
>DASVBI010000720.1:0-4687 GCA_036375915.1 Terriglobales bacterium
AACCATGCCGCAATCCATGCCTACCACGCCCACTTCCGGCGCAAACCACTCCGGCTTACGGCGCCAGCTCAATCTGGCCATCCCCGCCGAGGCGGAGCAAATCGCCCAGGCTACGGACGCCGTTCTGGCCTGCCTGGCGGACCTGAAGGTGGAAGAGGAAAAGAGTATGGCTATCGGCCTCGCCGTCCAGGAAGCTTTGGCCAATGCGGTGACGCACGGTTGCCAGAATGATCCCTCGAAGACGGTGCAGTGCGAACTCAGCCGTGATGAGAGCGGCCACATCCTGATTGTGGTCACCGACCCCGGCCCCGGGTTCGACTTCTCCGCTACCCCCAAGCCTGCGGTCCAGGATGTTTACAACGACCACGGCCGCGGCGTCTTTCTCATCCGCCAACTCATGGACGAGGTCAGCTTCGAGCGCGGCGGCAGCATCATCCAAATGTGGAAGTATTGAGAAGCCCGGTGGTTGCTAGCTGGTGGCATGCCATACCGGCAACTAACTACCGGCTGCCAACTGCCGCTGAGTCTCAGCTAATTTGCCCTTGATTGTCTGGTTTGCGGGCGAAGGAGGATTGCCGGCCAAAAATTAAAAGGGCTGCGACATTGGTTACGCTCTAGCCACCAGCTCTTGCGAGGGAGCTGGCAGCGTGGATACGTGCACCATCGCAGCCCCTGACGCGATCACCGCTTTCGCGGTTCCAGACCCCGACTTCTCCTCGCAGAGCCGTCGGTTTTTTCGGGTCCAGTTGCCCTGCGGGTTGCCCCGCCCGGCTAATCACCCAGCTTACTTCGGACTGGCCAATTTGATTTAACCAACCCTTTCAGCCGTCGACGCAAGTGAAGGTAAGGGCAATGACAAAAAAAGTCAACGCCGTTTGTTGGTGCAAATACAGCGCCTGATTTCAGTTATTGTTAGACGCGCAATCTGCTGAGCCGTTTCCGTTTGCCGCCACGCGCGCGGACCAGCCCCTGTTTTCCACAGCGTTTTGCACAATTTTTGTGGCGTAGCTTAAGGCGCCACTAACTCGGCTAGCGCGTTGAAGCTGCCATATTCGTCTGTCGGTTGAGCAGGTCAGCCGCCTGCGCCAGCGTCAGTTGGGAGGAAACGCGGCGGTAATCGGAGCGGATATCCTTCTCGCGCACGGCGATGGTCTTGAAAAAGAGCGCCTTACCATTCATTTGGATATTCATGTAGGTCACGTCCCACACTCCGGGAGCAATCTCGGTTTGCTTGACATCGAAGGTGCCTCCTTTATCGAGATGACCCAGCAGGCCGCCGGCAAACTTCACCTCCTGGTTGCGCGCAAGGCCACGGTATTCCATGACATGGCCGGGTCCTAGCTTAAGCCTGTGTTGCCGTGGTCCGGGAGCTATCGCAGGGCGGCGTAACTAGAAGCGCCGGCTCGGCGCGCGCTCATGCGCAAGATGCCGACCGCGGCTGCGTCGCGCACCGCCGGCTTGCCGTCCTCCAGAGCGAATTCGAGCCAGTGCTGCGTCCCGGGACGGCCCATCCTGCCCAGGGCCATGGCCGCGGCCGCGCGCACTGACCAATCCCGGTCCACCAGCGCTGCCTTGAGTGCCAGGAGGGTGGCCTTATCGGGGCGGCGGGAGAGCAGATCGGCACAGGCCACCCGTGCCGGGTCGGTTCCAGCTGAGAACTGTTGCTTGGCCAAGCCCACGCCCATGGACAGCGGTCCGGGCAAAAATTCACCGGCGCTCTTCTCCGCCCCCATGGCAACCAGCGCTTTCTTGTCCTGAAGCTGGCGCTTGGCCTCGCGCTTATGGCTGGCTACGAAGCCGTCCTTGGTTCCTTTGTCGCCTTGCAGCACATCCAGCAACACCCGACGGCCGGCATTATCGCCCAGTTGCCATAGGGACTTGGCCGCGGCAAAGCTGACCTGAGGCGCATCTTCGTCGAGCGCGGCGCGCAAGGCCGGAATTGCGGCGCGCGATTTCATTTCGCCCAGAGTGGCGGCGGCTTGCGCCCGCACATCCGGATCTTTGTCCTTCAAAACGGCTGCGACCAGGCGAACACCTTTGGGGTTGGGACCAAGATCGGCCATGGCCTTCAAGGCGATAACGCGGTCAGAAAACTTCTTTGCGTTCAGCCCATCGGTCAAGGTTCGCCATGCCCGGTCCGCCGGGCCTTCCTTCTTGGGCAGCTTGTCCGCCCCGCAGGCGGGAGGAGTAAGACCACAAGCCAGCACCACCAGACATCCGCAGACAGCCGCAGCGCGCATGGGTGGTTAGAGTAGTACCGGGCAGGAGGGAGTTGCAAGCCAGGCGCTCAGCGCCGGCCTCCAAGCCCAAGAAAACTGCAACAGAAGTAGCTGGCGAGGGGTGGTTACCGGCATTTGGCAATGATCAGGGTGCGGTCGTCAAACTGCTCATGCGGACTGAACTTCTTCACCTCGTCAACAATGGAGGCAACCAGGGCCTCCGAGGGCTGCTGGCGGTTCCGCAACAGCGAATCAACAAGGCGTTCCTCACCGAATTCCTCGCCGCGGACATTGAAGGATTCGGTAACGCCGTCCGTGTACAGGGCGAGCATATCTCCAGAAAATAGCGGAAGTTCCCGGGTGCAGCAGTCCCATTCCTGGAACAGTCCCAGGACCGTGCAGGTGGAGTGGAGGCGCTCCACAACGCCATCCCGCCGCAGAAGAAGAGCGCACAGATGCCCGCAGTTGGCGTAGTTCAGCCGCCGCCGAGGTTGATCGTATTCCGCAAAGATCAGAGTGGCATAAGCGTTGTCAGTCGAATTCTCGTAGAACAGCCGATTCACCATCTGCAGGAAGCGTCTCGGTTGGTCGGATGCGATGGCGCACTGGCTACGCAAGTTCGCTTGCAGGTTAGCCATCAGCAGCGCGGCGGCGATTCCCTTCCCGGAAATATCGCCAATCACCAGGCCGAGCCGTTCCCGCCCCAAATCCAGGAAGTCATAATAGTCGCCGCCCACCTGCCGCGCCTGGATGCAGATGCCGGAGTAATCGAGGGTCGCAAGGGGCGGGAGGTTCTGAGGAAACAGCCTGGTCTGCACCAGCTTGGCGATTTCTAATTCCTGGGCCGCCCGGCGCTCGGCTTCTAATCTTGCCGCCGCCGCCCGGCGCTGCTCCTCAACCGCACGGCTCTCCTCGTCATAGCTGACCAGCGCAAAGGAGTTCCCGTCGGGGTCCCTGAAATGGGTCATGGCCCCGCCCCACAGGGGCTCTCGCGCTTCCGCAGCAGCCGAGCGCTTGCTCGAATCCGGGGCCGCCTGGCGCGCATACTTAAGGCGTTTCAGGCGAGGCGCGTATTGAAAGCGGACTCCACGCGTGAGCCATTCGCCGTACTTGCCCACAAAGTCGTCAGTGACGAAAACCACGTGCACCGAGTGCCCGATCAGGCTGTGCTCTTTAGACTCGGGCTTGGGCGCGACCAGAGACAAGACCGTACTGCCGTCGGGAGGCGCGACTGCCACCCAACGCTCGCCGGATTCAAAACTGACGTCGCCTACCAGACTGAACCCCAACTGGTCCCGGAAGAAGCTCAGACTTACATCCTGATCACGCACGAAAACGTTGACGGCATGAATGCGCAGATGCGCCGGATGTGGCTCCGGCGCCCGCGCCTCCGCGCGTGAAGGAGAGCTGCCCATGCGCGTGATTATAGCCTCGAACGCCGGTTCAGATGAGGCGCCGAAGCGACCTCACTGTGCCGCACAGGGCTTTGCCTCAAGGGCACAAACGTGTATGCTTTCGCCCACATGAAGCGACCCTGGTTATGCACCCTGTCCCTGCCGTTGGTCCTTGCCGGCGTGACCGCCGGGCAGGGCCGCACCGCCAATTCCGGCGCCTGGTCAGGCACGATTGTGTACAGCAGCTGCGATGCTGACGAAGCCTTCGCCGAGTCCTCCGAGTGCACCACCAAGGCGCCGGGCGCCAAACTGGCCTTGTACGACGATACCAACCGGGTGATGTATGACCTGGAGCCGCAGGCTCCGGCTGCGGGCCATCTGGGAGATAGCGTAACCATTCGCGGAACGCTCGAGGGCGATACCATTCGCGTAGACTCCCTGAAGCCGATGTCCATCGGACTGGCGGTGGGACAGAAGGCTCCCACGTTTTCCCTTCCCGACCAGTTCGGACACAGCCAGACGCTGGACACACTGAAGGGGCGAAGCGGCACGGTGCTTCTGTTTTTCCGTTCCGCAGACTGGTGACCTTTCTGCAAGGGGCAGCTGGTTCAGCTGCAGAGCGCGCTGCCACGGTTCGAAAAGCAGGGCATCAAACTGGCAGCCATCAGCTACGACAACGAAGCCATCCTGAAATACTTTGCCGGCCGCCACAAGCTGGACTACCCCATGCTGGCCGATCCGGATTCCAAGATTATCCGCGCTTATGGCGTCCTCAATGAAGAAGCCACAGGCATGCAGAAGGGCTTTGCCCGCCCGGGATTCTTTTTCATTGATACCCGGGGCATCATCCGGGAGAAGTTTTTTGACCCTAAATACCGCGACCGGCTCACAGGAAATGACCTGATTGCCAAGCTTTTTCCGGAATTGGGGCAGGAAGTAACGGGAAATGTTGAAGCGCCGCACCTTCAACTAAAGCTGGAACAGTCGGACCGTACGGGCGTTCCCGGAACTCAAATCACGCTGGTGACAGAGGTGCGCCTGCCTCCGGACGTTCACGTGTATGCGCCCGGCGCA
>DASVBI010000207.1:0-8576 GCA_036375915.1 Terriglobales bacterium
ACTCGCCCGCTTGTGCCAGCGCGCGGAAAACGAATTTGTCGGCGCTCGGGTCGGCATTATGGACCAGTTCACCGCCTGCTTCGGGCAGGCCGGGCATGCTCTGCTGCTGGACTGCCGCTCTCTGCAATACCGGCTGCTGCCCTTGCCCGGGGAAGCCTCCCTGGTCATTTGCGACAGCGGCGTGCGGCACGCATTGTCAGGCGGCGAGTACAACGCCCGGCGCGCCGAATGTGAAACCGGCGTGCGCCTGCTGGCGCGCCACCGGCCGCAGGTTCGCGCTCTGCGTGACGCCACCTTGGCCGAACTGGAGCGGCATCGCAGCGAACTGGGCGATGTGGTGTTCCGCCGCTGCCGCCACGTGGTAACGGAAAACGCCCGCGTCCTGCAGGCCGCTGAAGCCCTGGAACGCAGCGACCTGGCGGAGTTCGGACGCTTGATGGGCGAGTCCCACCGCAGCCTGCGCTACGACTATGAGGTCAGCTGCTATGAACTGGATCTGCTGGTGGAACTGGCCGCCGGCCGGAACGGCGTTTACGGCGCGCGCATGACCGGTGGTGGCTTCGGCGGCTGCACCGTCAATCTGGTGGAGTCGGGAGCGGTGGAGGAATTCCGACAGGCGATTTCCGCCGGTTACCAGCAGGCCACGGGCAAAACGCCCAAGATCTATGTTTCCGAGGCGGCTTCAGGAGCCGAGGAAGTTAGATAAAGTTTCAAGGTTTCAAGGACACTCGTGAAAACTTGCCACTCGAAACTTGAAACTCCCCTTACGCGCGCGCCGGCGCAGTCTGCTGCTGCCCGGGTTCCCGGCTGGCCGCGATGCGCTGATATTCCTCGCCCGCTTCCACCGGCAGCAGCACCCACAGCGTATAGACTGCCAGCGCGGTTCCGAAGGGCAAATCCAACAGCATAAGGAAGGCCATAATCAGAGCCAGCACACGCCCCCAGGAGCGCGCCTTGAGCAGCCCGTAGGCAGTAATCGCGCGTGCCCCGCCAATCGCCAGAAACAGAAAGCCGAGGGCGAGAAAGAGGATGGGGGCAAAGATGCGGGCAGGAGGCGGCATGTTGCCGGGGGCGGCGCTCGCAGCTGCTGCCAGGGCGAACATGACTGCGGTGGGTATTATCCAGAAGGCCGCCATCACAAACCAGAAAATGGCCAGCAGGTGCAGGTGGCCCGCGACGCGCGTGCGAATCGCAATCGAACTCCTGACCTCGGCTACGCTGCGGCCGCAGCTCGGGCAGGCCATCTGCTCCTGAGCCAAAGGCGCTCCACAATGGTTGCAGTACATAACGCTACCCTCAGCCGTAGTGTACGCACCCAAGGGGAGGAAAGTTTCAAGGTTTTGCAGGTTTCAGGTTTCAAGTTTCGTAGAATTTCGCTTAAACCTGATGGCGAGCACTGCTGACAACTAAAGCTGTGGCCTGGGGAACTTTGAAAGCTTCGTAGTGATGCACGCGAGATGCTTCGGGGCTAAAGCCGCCTCAGCATGACGCCGGTCACGCAGCCGATCCTTGAAACTTGAAACCTGCGAAACCTCGCCCTACGACGAAACCAGCACCCGGTCTTCGGAGCCGCAAACGCGCACGCAGTTGCGGCCGCTGCGCCGGGAAAGGTAGAGGGCCACGTCCGCAGCGTGCAGCAGGAAGTGGATTCCCAGGCCCTGGGTGCCCGCCGCCATTCCGCTGGCGCCGATGCTGACGGCAATGTTCACCGGCACAGTTCCGGCGACCACAGGAGTTTGCGTCACGCTGGAGCGCAGGCGCGAGACCACCGAGGATAGATTTTCCGGGGCTATCTCCGGAATAATCACCAGAAACTCCTCCGCCCCATAGCGTCCCACCGTATCGTAAGCGCGCAGGGAGCTACGCAGCCGCGTGGCCACCTCCTGCAGCACCGCGTCCCCCACCGCGTGGCCGTGGAGGCGATTGATCTCGCGCAGGTGGCAAAGGTCAATCTTCAGGATGCCGAGCGCTTTCTTGGTGCGCAGGGCGCGCGCCAGTTCGCGATCAAGGGTGCTGGCCACCATGTCGCGGTTGAAAATGCCGGTGAGCGCGTCATGGGTGGTGCCGAACTTCAGCGCCTTCTGCGCCGCCTCAAGCTGCCGCTGCAGTTGCAGCATGCGCTGGCCGATTCGGAGGCGCATTTGCAGATCGCTTGCCTGGAACGGATCCTGCAGGCAATCGTCGGCGCCGGCTTCCAATCCCGCCGCCACTTCCTGTTCCCTACCGGCCAGCAACACCACATAGGTGCGAAGCGAACGCCGCCGCTTGATTTTGCGGCATAATCCCGGGCCGTCAAGCCCGCGCAGCTTCTGCCCCACCAGCGCCAGGGTCGAGCCGCCGCCGGGCTGGCGCAGCAACTCCAGAGCGTGTTCGCTATTCACCGCCGGCATGGCGGTGTAGGCCCAGTCCTTGAGCCATGCCAGCATGGCAAGGCGGCGCTCCTTGTCACCCTCGGCTACGATCACCGGCCAATTCTCCACTGCCGGCTTCTCCGCGTCACTTGGCGCAACTCCCGCCTGTACCTCTGTGATTTCCATGCCTGCCTCGGGGCGGTCTGGTCCTGCCCGGCCCAACCCTATTGTTCACTGGCGAGGGCATAAATCGCGGGTCAAGTTACTCTCGATTGGCAGAGGAGTGGTGCCATTCAGGGCGAGGTTCTGTTTTGGAAAATCTGTTCACTCAGGGGGCACAGTGGAACACTCTAAGAAATTAATGGTTAGGGCAAGCTTATTGGCGCTTTGAAAAAATACCTGGGCTCCTTGGTTACAGAATTGAGCCGTCCCTCACGCCACCGCGACAGCCTCGCGCGTGCGGGTCAAGGCCTGGAGAACCGGCGTGGTAACCAGGGTGGTGACGAGCGCCATAATCACCAGCATGGCAAACAAGATGGGAGAGAGGACGCCCAGGTCCAGCCCCACGTTGAGCACAATCAGTTCCATCAGGCCACGTGTGTTCATGAGGACTCCGAGCGAAGAGGCCTCCGCCCAATCCAGCCCGGTAAAGCGCGCGGCCAGACTGGCGCCTCCGAATTTGCCCACCGAAGCCACCGCGATGATCAACAGGCAAGTGAGCCACTCGTGAATACCGTGCACCAGCGAAATTTGCGTGCGCAGACCGGTAAAGGCAAAAAACACGGGCAGGAAGAGCACCACCACCAGATCCTCGAATTTTTCGTTGACGTCCCGGGCCAGGGAGGAATCGTGGGGAATGACCGCCCCCACCAGAAAAGCGCCAAACAGGGCGTGAATGCCGATGCGCTGGGTGGCCAAGGCGGCCAGCAAAAGCCCGGCGCAGACAATGACCACGGAATCCTTGCTGGTCTTGTCGTGCCAGGACTGTCTGCGGGCGAACCAGACGGCAGCCGGGCGCAAAACAATCAGCACCCCAGCTATGAAAATGGCGGTCAAGGTCAGCGTAAGAACAACGCGCCCGGCGTGGGCCCTGGCGAGGCTAACCACAAAAGCGAAGAGGCACCACGCGGTCACGTCGTCCACCGCGGCACAGGCCAGGGCAACCGTCCCCATGCGACTCTTGTTCATCTGGCGATCCGTGAGAATACGCGCCAGCACCGGAAAGGCGGTGATGGACATGGCCACCGCCAAAAAGAGCGCAAACACGGTGAAGGGCACATCGCGGGTGGAAAACAGGGGGTAAAGCCACAGGGCCAGACCGCCACCCAGAAGAAAGGGGGCAATGATGCTGGCGTGAGAGATAGCCACCGAAGCATGGGAACGGCCACGCAGCAGGTCGGTGTCCAGTTCCAAGCCGACCAGGAACATATAGAGAATGACGCCGATTTGCGAGAGCACCGAGAGGTAGGGCGTGATGCTGCCGGGAAACAGGTAGGTGGCCAGCCCGGGCGCGATGTGTCCCAGAAAAGATGGGCCCAGCAGAATGCCGGCGATCATTTCCCCGATCACCTGCGGCTGGCTCATTTTCCGAAATGCCGCTCCCAGGAGACGGGCAAAAACGAGGATCACAACCAGGGAAAGCAGAACATGGGTCAAGACGCCAGCGGGCTGCGCGGGGGCAGAGACGCCAAATTTCAACAGATCTTGCGGCGGCGGCGCCTGCAGCGACTCTCCCGCTGAACAGATAATCCAGAACAGACCGGCCGCAGCGCCGATCATCGCGGCATACAGCAGGGGAGTTCTTATCTTGTGCACGTTGTACCCGAGCACTCGGAGAGTGGCACGCCTTGGCTTAGATTGTAACCGCTGGCCCGAAGCGCGTAACGTGTATACTCACAAAACAGCGCAATTCTGAAATAACGGAAGCACCGGTGGAACGGAAGCGGCCGGATCTGCTCCCGGCTTGCCTCTTGGCTGCACCTGCTTCCGCGCCGGCTGAGAACGTGAAACTTCGATGATCCCCTTCCATCTGGTATTTCCTGTGGCCATCCTGGCCGGTTTTGTGGGCGCAATGAGCGGCATGGGAGGTGGCATCATCTTAATCCCCGCGCTCACCCTCCTGGGCGTGGATATCAAGCACGCCATTGCCATCAGCATTCTTTCCGTTATCGCCACTTCCAGCGGCTCGGCTTCGGCTTACGTTCGTGACCACATCACCAACCTCAAGGTGGGCATGTTTCTGGAGATGTTCACCATTGTGGGCGCGCTGGCCGGCGCCGCCATCACCCTGGTCTCTTCCACTCGCCCTCTTTACATTACCTTTGGCGGTGTTTTGCTGGGCTCGTGGCTGGCTTTGCTGTTGATTGGCCACGAATCCTGGCACAGCGTGACCTACCAGGATGGTATAACCCGCTGGCTGGAGCTCGAAGGCAGTTACCCGGACCAGGTACTGGGCAAGACCATCCACTACAAAGCACGCCGCGCATATCTCGGCGCTCCTCTGATGTTCGGAGCCGGCATGATCGCCGGACTTCTGGGAATTGGCGCCGGGGCAGTGAAAGTCCTAATTCATGACCTGGTGATGGGACTGCCGCCCAAGGTTTCCACCACCACCAGCAACCTCATCATTGGGGTCACCGCCCTGGCCGGCACCAGCGTGTACCTGGCGGCGGGATTGATCAGCCCAGGACTGGCTGCCCCCGTCATCCTGGGGGTGGTGCTGGGAGCATTTTTGGGAACGCGGCTGCTGGTGCGCTTGTCCAATCAGTCGGTGCGGCGTTTCTTTCTTTTCATTTTGCTGATTTTGGCGGTCGAAATGATCGTCAGGGGTATCCGGGGCGCATGATGACGGAGGGTTTAAACTCGTCGCCGGGGATCCAGAGCAGCGCCGAAGAATCGCGCCAGCTGGAAATGGATGTGCTGGTCGGCTACATCCTGCTGGGGGGCGTGCTCCTCAGCATGTTGCTGATCGTGATCGGCCTGGTATGGAAATACATCCAGAGCGGCAGCGTCCAGCTCAATTACGAACTTGCCGGCATGAACCTGTTTCAATTTGTGGTGTCGGAAGTTCACATCGCCATTCTCGGCGAAATCCGCCCCCGCTTGCTCGTCAACATGGGAATCGTGGTTCTCATGCTGACGCCCTTTTTCCGCGTTCTGGCCTCCATGGTGTACTTCTTCATGGTCCTGAAGAATTGGAAGTACACCCTGTTTACCCTGTTCGTGCTGCTGGTTCTGACAGGCAGCCTGTTTCTGCGTTAGAAACGCCCGCCCTTAACTCTCAGGTGCGAAGATGCGGGCCGCCGGCGGCTGGCGAGGCGCTGGTCCCGGGCGAGCCGTTGCCGTTTTTGTGCCGCCCATTTCCATTGCCGTTGCCGTTCTGCGGCAGCTTAGCCACTATGCGCCGCAGGCTGGAGACCGCTTCCGCGCCAAATAAACGCAACCTGGCGTTCTCCCGTCCCACCAGCTCCCGCAGCACGCGGGCGCCTTGGGGAGTCAAAGCCAGGCGCGCTTGCCGCCCATCCTTCTGGTCGTGATAGCGGCGCAGTAAGCCTCGCCGTTGCAGCCGGGTGGCCAGTTCCACCACTCCGTGCTGCTGCACATGCAGCCAGTCAGCCAGTTGGCTGATGCCGCGCCGCGTACCCGGCGGCAGCGCCTTAATGGCCAGCAGCAACTCATACTCTCGCGGCGCCAGCCCGTGTTCCCGGGCGGTGCGGTAACCCAAGGAACGTAAGCACACCACGTGATAACTGAGTTCGGCTAAATCCCGCGTTTTCATAGGACACTCCTTGTGGCAGCAGCAGACGCGCGGAACTGCGATATCTGCTCCGCGGGAGGAGAATCGTCTTGCGGGCGAGGCGAATCGGAGACAGATGCGGTACCGCTACCGGGCAAGGGCGTCAGGGGCGAGGGCGGTTCTCCCGCATTCAGGGGAAACTTTTCTTGCGGCAGGATTTCCCGCAACGCCCAGTCAATGCGATTCACGCCCTCCATGATTCGGCGAATAGCTTCCTCGTCGTGCGTGATGTAGGCGGACAAAGAGATCACTTCCAGGGCGTTGCGCACGTGGTGGTTGAGTTCAGCGATGACTTGCAGGCGTGCCAGAGCATGCTGGCGAGCCTTGTAAGCGTTGTGCAGCAGCTTTGCCGCCAGCATGCCCAGAATCAGCGCCGACCCCGCCTCCGCCATGACCCTTTCCTGATAAGGTCCGAGATCAGGGACCAGCAGGTAATGCATGAGCTCAGTGACCACAAAGGCGGCGACGGCGAAGCCGGCAATCACCAGAAGCAGCTTTCGCCGCCAAGCCTGGTTGACCCGTGCTTCATTCACCATGGGAGCGACGCGGTTGAAGTGCCCCTGGTCCGAGATAGAACGGTTTTGAGAAGGCGTATTTGACATTCTGTGCCTCCCTCAGTGCATTTCCGAGCGCGCCGATTGATCGAAGGTAAATTCGGTGGCTCCTTCCGCCAGGGTGCGCAGCACCTCACGGACCTGATATTGGGGAATTACCACTGTGAATTCCAGCAGGGCTACATCCGAACTGTGCAACTGCTGTACGCGGGCGTAGACGCTTTGCAGCCCGTCAACTACAAACGACGAACCGTCTTTGCCCGCTAACGTCAAGGTAAGATTGGCTTTTTCGCTCATAACGCCACCTCCTGAAGGGTCCGGCTAACACGAGGATGACAACTCTGGCGTGAGCGGCACAGCCGCAGGTCACGCCGAAAAAGGAGCAGGAGTTAGCTCAGAGGGGGAGGACGGTTATAGAGACGAAATTCGCGGGGACCGAGAGAGTAGGCGATCAGGTTGACGCCCAGAGGGCGCTGAACCTGATGGGGCTGGGAAACCATAGCAAATCCAGCCTGGGGCACGCTCCAGTCGAAGCCGGGCGAGTCCAGGCAGGGCTGCTTGGCGTGAGCTGCATGGGAGACGGCGGTGTGCTGCCCGCTCGCCACAAGCACCCCGCCGGGGGTGTGCAGGGCGGTGTACAACATCAGGCAAAGGGCAAACGCCCCTGCCGCGAATCTCAACCAGCGGAGCCGTTGATAGCTATGCCGATGCATGCAGCCTATGTGCTGTACTGTTGGACGATTATAACGCTAATTGGGAAGCGCGATTCTTCTGCCCGGCTCAGGCCCGTAAACCACCGGTTGACCGGTTCTTCCTCGTAAGACGCACCCATTCCGCAGCCTAGAACACCCAAAGTAACGAGAAGGACCCCCGCGGGGAGGGCCGCCCACCCAGTCCCAATCCGGGAAAATGCGGGATTCCAATCAGTGTCCAGTTCGCGATTTCCGGTAACAGATACTTGAAGCAGCGGATTTAATGAAGCAGGACAGTTCCAACCAGTCTGGGCCGGCGGCCCCGCCCCGCCGCCGGACGCTGTTCTGGAGATTTTAGACAACCGTGTTGAGCAGGAGGTTAGTAATGAGAGGCAGATGGTGTGCATTCATGGCAGTAGTATTGTTCCTGTCCGTGCCGCTTGCGTTCGCCCAGCGGGGCATGCGCAATTATGATCCCAGCACCGAAACCACGGTGAAGGGGACGGTGGAAGAGGTAAAACAGGTAAGCGGACGGCATGGCTGGAATGGCACTCACCTGATGTTGAAAACGGAAGCAGGGCAGATGGATGTTCACGCCGGCCCCTCTTCCTATATCGCGGCACAGGGCTTCACCTTTGCCCAGGGAGACAAGGTTGAGGTGCTGGGCTCCAAGGTGAAGCTCGGTGGCGGCGAGGCGCTGATCGCGCGTGAGATCAAGCAGGGCGACAAGACTCTGGTGCTGCGCAATGCCCAGGGCATACCGCAATGGTCCGGAGGACGCCAGCGGGCCCAGTGAAGAAATGGCCGGCGGTGTTCGCAATAAGCAACGCCGGCTTTGCTTTTCTTCGCCGCAGAGGTCCAGTTCGCCAAGAAAAGAACATCTGACAATCCTTTAATGCGATCTCCATTTCTCGGCGCTCTCTGCGTCGCGGCGGTGGAAAACATTTTTCTTATTGTGCGCCCTTGCCGTATTCGTCCAGAGCGCATCCCAGCCGCCGCAGACCTTCGGAGGTCATTTGCGTGTCGCCGCCCAGGCCCACACGAAAGTGCTTTGGCATCTCAAAAAATTGCCCTGGCACGACGCTGGTCTCGAATTTTTCGCGAAGGAGACTACAGAATTCTTCGACGCTTCCCTTGCGCAGCCGGGGAAAAACCACCGTCCCAAAAGAGGGACGAAAGCAGC
>DASVBI010000327.1:0-3766 GCA_036375915.1 Terriglobales bacterium
ATGTGACTCTCCATGTTCATGCGCTGGTCTTCGTCATACTGCGTGACTTGGGCCCAGCAAGCGGCGGAGAATGCGAGCACCACAGCCGCAGCCAGCAACAACGACCACGTGGTTGATCTTGTGCGCATCCGATGCCTCTTAGAAATCAAAGTCGAATCCCACAAACACACTGCTGGTGGTTAGGCTGGTTCCCGTGATGGGCGCGGCCCCCTGTTGCCGGGTTAACGCGTATTCCGGCTCAATGGCGAAACCGGCGCGACTGTACATAAACGGATACCAGCGCAAGGAAACCGTGTAATTGTCAATGTTGCCCAGGCTGGATGGCAGCGAAGCCAGCGGCTGCTTCGACATGCGCACGAACTCGTCGCGCTGGATGAAGATCATCTGCGGGTTGAAGGTGTAATGGGTCTCAATAAAGCCGCCGTTCCAGCTGGGCGATTGCGCTCCCAGCGGCAGCGCCGCGTTGGACGCTGTTCCATTTGCGAAATACGCGCTGTCTGAGCCGTGCTGGAAGTAGCCGGTGAAATCCAGCTTCTTGAAGTAGATTATTCCCCACACACCCTCGCGGCTGAAGCTCTTGTTGCCCAGGCCGGCGCCGGGTATCGGCCCTCCGATGCTGACCGAATCGGTAAGGTAGTAGGTGGGGGCGGTCCCGTACATGACGAATGCCCCGACGCGGTCCACTCCCAGCTTGCCCGTGTCGAACGCGTGGTCAATGTCCAGGTAGGTGGTGTAGCTGTTTCCGTTGGGCAAGTTGACGTTGCCGTCGTTGGAGCTGAACAAGGCCGCCGCATAGCGGGTGCGGTCGTCGTGCGAGTGGCCGGAAACTTCCATGCCCAGCTGGTTGTCGCCGATCTGCCCGAAAACATTGGCGTTGGCGAACTGTGTTTCGTACAGCGGCGTGAAGTGATAGAGCTGGTAGGCCCCGCCATTGCCGGACAAGTCCAGGATTCGTTTTTCAGAAATGATGTTGTCGAGTTCAAACTTGCCGAACTTGAAGTTCAGCCACGGGCTCTTGAGCAGGTTGTCAAAACGCACCCAGGCCGACTCAAAGTGGAAAGCGCCGGTATTGTCGGAAGATGGTGTAAGCAGGAACGAGATGTTGTTGTACAGGGTGCCCGCGGTGAGAATGTCCAGACCGGAGAGGTCGAAGCCGTGGGAGGTGAGCGAGCGCTCGACCTGGTTCCCCGCCACCCCGGGGGTGGCATCCACCGCCACCTTGTTGGTGTTCTCGCGGTGCCAGTTGGGGGTAATGCGGAAAGTTACCGGCCAATACGAGGGGTTCTGCCAGATGGGCGAATCCCGGTCGTTCATGAGCTGGTAGCCGTTGTCCTTAAAGGTCTGGCCGAACACGTTGAGCTTGGGCCACGCCTCGTGACAGGCGGAGCAAGGAAGCCCGTACTTGCGGGCAAAAGCGGGGATGCCAAAAGCGCTTGGCGCGCATCCCAGCACTAGACACACTGCCAATAGCGCACCAGCAAACCTGCCTCGTGCGAAAGAGGGCATTCAACGTCCTCCCCGTCGTGATAGTTAACCAATCTGCTGTGTCCCCACGTAAACTGCGAGAAAGACCGTCCAACCGTTCTACTGTCGGACCACAAGAAGGTTTGGAGTAATTATCATGTCGCTATGCGACAGTCAAGAAAAAAGTTTTGGCTTCGGGTCGGGATGCGATATATTGAGCGACGCTCTTTGCGACTGAGAAGCGATGCTTTACCCATATAGATCCCGACATATTTGGCCAGGAACCGGCAAGCAACGCAGCCGCACCTCCGGCTTTCGCGCCACCCGAAAACCGGTTGCCGAACCTGCGGGCAACTTTCTTCTTGACATCGGGTGCTGCCGCAGATTACTAACCCGCGACACGCCCTTCGGCGTGTTATCACTCATGCCCACCCTCCAAATGCCAGCGGCGAGATTCGCCGCCAGGGGAAGCGCGTTGTCTCTAGCCGCTATTTGCTGGCTGGCCCTGGCGCTGGCCCCGATTCCGGCCTTTGCCTTGCCCAGCGTCGCCCATCCGCCGCATACCCTGGAATTGGAGATTGACACTCCCGAAGCCGACGTACTGCAAGCCGTCCAGGCGGCCAGCGAAGACCCCATCGTTCACGGCACTTATTCCTACGAAAAAGAGAAGCTCCTGCTGGGCGCCCGTCCAGCGAACTCTGCCGCGGTTTTTGGCAAGTGGGATGGCCCCGGCAAAGCTTTCTACAAGGTTGACGAGAACGTTATCGCGCCCCGCTACTTCGAGGACACCGGCGATATTGGCACCATTACCGTCCGCTACATCGTGCACGGTGTGAGCGAATCCCGCACGGACTTGCGCATTGATGCCGCCTTCGTGGATGCCCGCCGCACTATTCACTGGTCCGAGGGCGGCGTGGAAGCCGCCGAATACGGCGCCA
Source organism: Terriglobales bacterium (assembly GCA_036375915.1). Lineage (GTDB taxonomy): Bacteria > Acidobacteriota > Terriglobia > Terriglobales > Acidobacteriaceae > JAICWP01. The sequence goes on from DASVBI010000327.1 coordinate 2,403, forward strand.
TTCAGCAGCAGATTCGCCAACTGCAGGCCTTGCGGCGGCAGCCGCGCCGGCTGGAGGAGTCCTCCTCACGACCCCTTTCCTTCCCTGCCACCGAGCCGCAACAGCGGACCGCAGCCCTCTCATCCGGCAGCACCGGCGCTGTCTCCGCGGAACAGGAACTGGAACAGCACGTCAGCAGCTTGCGTCATCAACTGGAACGCCGGGTTAAAGCGGACGGCGCCCAGCTCAAGTCCGCGCCCTTTCAAAGCGCGACCAACGTCGAAAAACTGCCCCCCCACGCTGACGTGCTGCTCCTTGTCGTAACTCCTTACTGGTACGGCATCGAAACCGATGCCGGACATCATGGCTGGGTGCACCGCAGCCAACTGGAGCCCCTGCCGTGACCGACTCCAGGCGCTTGCCGACCGGGTTGTTCGGCCTCCTGGCCGCATGCCTGCTGATTTCTCTGGGCGCCGCGCAGTCCGTACCCTTGCAGCGCGCCTTTCCTCGTTCCAGGAGCGATGTCGAACAGGCATTGCGGAAATTGCAGGCTTACTCCGGCGGCCGCCTTCCGGTCCTGGAGGGGTTTGTGGCTGGCGACCAGCCGCTGGACCGCTATCAGCGACCCTACTATCAGTACTCCGTGCAGGTGGTCTCCTCGGGCGCTGGCTCCTCGGTGGCGCACGTGAGCGCTCGCATTACCGCTTGGTACGCCGCTTCCGCACCCGCACAGTCCGGCTACCGAGTGCTGCCTTCCAACGGGCGCCTGGAGACGGACTTGCTGGACCGGCTGGCGGATGCTCTGGGAGACAACTCCGGTGGGGCTGCTGCCCCGGCCGCACCGCCCGCCCCCAAGATGGAAGCGCCGGCCGCGCCCGCAGCTGAATCGTCCCCCGCCCCGGCGCCTCGAAAAACTCCGGCCGCCGCCCTCGCTCTTCCCCGCTTGGGTGAGCCCGCCTTGCCTGCACGCTCCCCGGCCCCCACGGCTCAGGCTGCGGCCGATGACCAGCGCATTCAGCAACTCAGCAAAGAAGCCAAGAACCTGGAACAAATTCTGCAGCACCAGTCGCAGCCCAATGATCTGGCCGCGGTGAAGGAATCTCGCACTCCGGTCTTAGAACGGCCGCAAGACGATGCCGGGGTTCTCTTCCTCGCCGATGCCGAAGACGAATTCCAGATCGTGGAGACCAACGGGCCCTGGGTGCACGTTCAGATTTCCGGTCTGTCGCGCGGCTGGATTCGCCGTTCCGCCCTGCAGCTTCCTCCCGCTTTCGACGAACCCGGACCAGTCAGCGCCGCCCAACTCGCCCCGGCGCAAGCCTTCCGCCAAACCCGGCAGCAGACCGCCGCTTTCCCCGGTTCCTGGGAAGCGCTGCGCGGAAAAC
>DASVBI010000340.1:0-4647 GCA_036375915.1 Terriglobales bacterium
AGGTGATCAACGACATGTGCGATGCCATTCGCGCGCTGACCGCGAAATTCCAGGTCTCGCGCACCATGCTGGGCGCCGGCATCGGCGTGCCCGGCATCATTGACATGGAAACCGGGCTGCTGCGCGAGTCGCCCAACCTGCCGGGCTGGGAGGAGTACCCGGTGCGAGAGGAGATTGAGCGCCGCCTGAGCGCGCCCGTCATTCTGGAGAACGACGCCAACGCTGCCGCTTTGGGCGAGAAATGGCTGGGCGCGGCCCGCGACGTGAACGACATGTGCATCCTGACCCTGGGCACGGGCGTGGGCGGCGGGTTGGTGCTGCACGGGCGCGTCTGGCACGGCATGAACGGCATGGCCGGCGAATTCGGCCACATGACGGTGGACCCCGACGGCCCGCGCTGCAATTGTGGCAACACGGGATGCGTGGAGCAGTTTGCATCCGCCACGGCGGTGATGCGCATGGCGCGCGAGGCCATTACCGGCGGCCGGGCACCGCAACTGGCGCGGGCGGCGGGCTCGGACCCCGAGTTCAGCGCCAAAATTGTCTATAACCTCGCCATCCAGGGGGATGAGCCCGCGCGCGACATTTTCCGCCGGGTTGGAGTGGCCCTCGGGATCGCGGTAGGCGACCTGGTCAATGCCCTGAATTTGCCCATGTACGTGATTGGCGGCGGGGTGGCCAGCGCCTGGGAAGCGTTTTCCCCGTATATGTTTGAAGAGCTGCAGAAGCGTTCCATGGTGTACGCCGCCACCGCGCCCACTCCGGAAGCGCACCAGCCGAGTATGGGAGTCCCCGCGTTCCCTTCCAGGGGGAAAGGCACGGGAGCCGCGGCCGAGGTTCAGCCCCGGGCGGTGGGACGAAAAACCATTGTGACGCGGGCGCTGCTGGGAAGCGACGCTGGGCTGTACGGCGCCGCGCGCCTGCCCATGCTGGGTTCGGACCCGGCGTGGGACTGAAAGGCAATGGTCAGTAGCCAGTTGTCAGTAGCCAGGTAAAGCCGGTCGTTTTTTCGTGGTGTCATCCTGAGCTGCGCGACCAAGGGCAGCGCGGGAACGCAGCGAATGGACCCGCTTTTGCTGTACCCCGCAGGCTGGCAGCTGATAGCTATCTCGTTATCCCTTCCCTCGGAAGCGGGTCTTCAAATTACAAATTAGAAATTACAGAAATACCATTTGCAGTTACCCGATTACACAATTTCTCAAACGCTCAATTTCTTCCGCACCAGCTCCTCCACTTTATCTACCACCTGGTCAATGGAGAGCTGGCTGGAATCAATAATGATCGCGTCGTCGGCGGGAACGAGTGGAGAGGCGGCTCGGGTGCGGTCGCGCAGGTCGCGTTCCTGCAATTCGGCGGCAATGCGCTGGGGCTCAACTTGGACGCCTTTCTCAACGCGCTGCAGGACGCGCCGCTGCTGGCGGACTTCCGGGTGCGCGTCGAGAAACACTTTGACCTCGGCATGAGGAAACACTTTGGTGCCGATATCGCGGCCTTCCATGATGACCCCGCCTCCGGCGCCCAACTCCCGCTGGCGCTCCACCATCCATTGCCGCACCGAGGGATGGATGGAAACCCGCGAAGCGGCATTGGTGACGTCCTGCTCCCGGATGCGCTGGGAAACGTCCATGCCGTCGAGGAAAACGCGGTTGCCCTCGCGCGTCGGCTCCAGGCGAATCTTTGCATGCTGCGCCAAGGCCAGCAGGGCGGGCTCGTCGTCGAAAGAAATATCGTTGCGAATGGCTTTCAGCGCCAGGGCGCGGTACATGGCCCCGCTCTCCAGGTTGACGTAGCCGAGTTTGCGCGCCAGCCGCGCGGCAATGGTACTCTTGCCCGCTCCGGCCGGGCCGTCAATGGCGATGGTCAACTTTAAGCTTGGCTCTTTGTTGGTCGTCAAGTTTTGATCAGCCAGGTTTCAAGTTTCCCAGGTTTCAAAGTTTCAGGGCCGCTCCTCGGCTGTCATCCTGAGGGCTTTACGCCCGAAGGTCCGGCGCGCCCAACGAACGCCCGTGTGCTGGACGCGAGACGGTTCGCGGCTGAAGCCGCTCCGCATGACGCCCACAAAGCGTTCGAAACGTGGGAAACCTTCAAACCTTGCTCTTACGCCCTTTCCCTTGCCCGCTCGCTTTTCGCCGGGGATACCTGCAGCAGGGAGCGGTGGCCGATATGGACAAAATCCACCTCCCGCGCCGACAAAAGCGCGTTCAGCGCATCCCTCACCTTGGTGCGGGGCACGAAGTGGGCAAAAAAGTCTTCCACCTCCTGTGCCTCGGCGGCAATCGCGCAATCCAGATACTTGGAAATCAGCGCCGAAAGCCCTTCCGCCACCGACATGTTAATACCTTGCCGCACCGCTTCTGGCGACCAACGGTAAAGCGCATCCCAGGAGGCGCCCGCCCGGGGATCATAATCCACGCGAGTGATGCGCAGTTTGGACCAAAGCTCGCCCAACGCATGGTCCAGCGCCACCGCGGACACCCCGCCACCGACCAATTGGAGCAGCTTCTGCCGTGAGACCGGGCCCTGCTTGCGGATGACCTCAAAAGCATCCCGCGCCAGTTCTCCATAGTCGGAGCGCATGCCGGCCTTGGGCGTGCGGCGCGGGCTGCGGTCGCCGATCAGCGCATAAAAATAAGAGAACACCGAAGCCGCCACCAGAAAATTATTTTCGCCGAAGAGATTGGCCTCATAGGCCGCACGCTGGCGCAACAGCCGTACCATCTGTTCAGTGGCCTCGCGGGCGCGCTCGTCAGAAAACGCTGTCTGACAGGTGGGCAGCTGGCCCTCCTGCCCGGTGAAAGCGCCAATGAAGGTGGGCACCAGCGGCATCGGCTTCTGGGGATACATCAGGCAGAAGCCCACCGACTCCAGGAACTCGGAAAGAGACTCCAGCGTGCGCGCCGGATTGCCCGCCACGCGCCACTTCTCCCGCCTCGCTTCCTGCAGTTCCCGATCCGTCATGTTTTCCGCCGGTAGGGGCGCTCCAACCGGCGTGAACCGGCTGACTTCCAACTCTGACCCCCGACTTCTGCTTTATATCCGCTTGAACGCGCGCTGAATGTCCTTTACAGAATACCTTAAGACCACGGGCCGGCCATGCGGGCAGGTCATGGGACATTCCGTTTTAGCCAACTCGGCCAACAGCCATTCCATTTTGTTCTGCTCCAGCGGCATATTGACCTTGATGGCGGCGTGGCAGGCGATGGAGGCGGCGATTCGGCCCCGCGCCTTTTCCAGGTTGAGGGCCTGCTCTTCGCTGGCGAACTGGTCGAGCAATTCGTGCAGCATGTGCTCCACCTGCGCCGCATCCACCCCGGCGGGCGAGACCTTCACCGCGATGGTGCGCGACCCGAAGGGCTCCAGGTCAAAGCCGTTGCCGCGCAGTTCCTCGGCAATCTCCGTGAATACGGCCTGTTGTGCCGGATCGAGCTCCACAATGATGGGCATGAGCAGGCGCTGGCTCTCCACCCGCTCCGCCGCCCGCTGCCGCAGAATTCTCTCGAACAGGACGCGTTCATGAGCCACGTGCTGGTCCACGATCCACAAACCGTCCTCGTTTACCGCCAGGATGAACGAATTGCGAATCTGTCCCAGGGGCTTAAGAGTGGAGAGCGAAGCCAGGCTGGAATCGTTTTCTGCTTCTGGTTCGGGGAGCACTTCACCGCAGCCGTCGCTGCCGGCGAAACTCTGCCGGGGGAAACGCGCCACCGGCAGGGCGGCATTGGCCTCAACTGCGATGCCGCTCTCAAAGCGGAGGCGCTGCGTTTCCGGCGGCAGCTCGGTCGGACGTAACGCGAAATCGGCCGCGGGAGAATACAGTTCGCGCCAGTTGCCGGATACCGGGGCGGTGCTTGCGGCACGGGCCGCACTGGTGAGCGCGGGAGTAGCGGTGGGCCGGGCGCCGATTTCGGTGGCGAACTGCGGCGCCGGGCGCGCCTTCATCAGCGCGGCACGGACCGAATCGCGCACAAAGTCGTGCACCGCGCTCTGCTGGCGGAAGCGCACCTCGGTCTTCGATGGATGTACATTCACGTCCACCTCAGCTGTGGGCAGTTCCAGGAACAGCAGCACCACGGGATAGACGGTTGGCGGCAGGATGTTCCGGTAGGCCTCGGTGATGGCGTGTTGTATCAGGCGGTCGCGGATCAGCCGCTGGTTCACAAAGATGTAAATGGAGCTGCGGTTTAGCTTCTGAATTTCCGGCTTGGAAACAAAGCCGCGCACGCGGATTTCGCCGGGCTGACGGCCGGCGTCCTCCTGCTCCTGCTCATGCCGCGCCCAGGGCGGCGGCTGGGGCAGGCCGATGCGCTGCAACTCGACCTGGGCGGCGATTGGGATCAGCTGCTCCAATGTTTCTTTTCCGAAAACCTGGTACACCCGCTCGGCGTGCGTGCCCACCGGAGGCGCCACCAGCATGGCATTGGTCAAGGAGTGCAGTTCGAAGTGCTTGTCGGGATGGGCCAGCGCGTAATGAGTGACCAAGGAAGCGATGTGGGAAAGCTCTGTGCTCTCCGCCTTCAGGAATTTCTTGCGCGCGGGCACGTTGAAGAACAGGTCGCGCACGGCAATGGAGGTGCCGGCGGGCAGGCCGGCTTCCTCCACCCGCAGCAGCTTGCCGCCATTGATCTCAAGGACGGTGCCGGCAGCATC
>DASVBI010000219.1:0-7269 GCA_036375915.1 Terriglobales bacterium
GCGGTCAATATCAATATCGGGAAAATCGTAGTAGGTGCGGATTTCCTGGATCTGCCGCAGCGTGTCCTGCAGCGCGCGCCAGTCCCACAGTCGGATATTCTGCAGCGTGGCCTGATTGTTTGCCGCGTCAGCGGCCTGCACGCTGGTCTCGGCGGGGAACTCGCGTTGCGATACCCCGTCCAAACCGTAAGCCTGTCTCGTAAGCTCAATGTTGTGCGTAATATAGGGCTGTTCGCGCACCAACTCGTTTGGCTTGACGATAAAGCTGCTCACGTACCACCCGGCGGCCTGAAATACCAGGTAACAGACTGCGGCCGGAACCAGGGCCGCAATCAGCCAGCGCCCACGCTGCGCCCAGACCGAATTGACCAGCGCAATACCCACCCCAGCGAGAAGCGCAAGGCACACCACCAGCAGGCCTGGAAGCAGCACGTGCGCGTCGGTGTAGGTAACACCGGTGAAGACGGTGTGTCCCTCCATCAGCTTGTCAAAACGCCCGAGGTATACCTGTAATGCAAGCATCAGCAGCAGGAAGGCAAAGGTGAGGGAGAGTCCGCGCCAGGATAGCGGCCGGTAGGTGCCATGACTCCTCTCCAGCGCGCGGGTACCGCCGGCCACAATCACAAAGAAGATCGCGACCCCGCAGATGATCACGGCCAGCAGCATTAGCCATCCTGCAATCAACTCCCATGCCGGCAGCGTGAACAGGTAGAAACTCAGCGGCCGGGCGAAGATCGGTTCCACCATGTTGGCGGTCCGCGGTGCATACCAGTAGAGCGCCAGCGTGGGCCACTGCGCCATCATCACCCCGCCGCTGGCCAGGGCGATCAGCAGCGAGGCGGCAATGGCGATGAGCCGCAGAATCGGCTCGACCGGAAGCCGCAGCGGCTGTCCGCCGATCCAGATCGTGTGTCCAATGGGTAAGTCGGTGAGATAGGCCCACTGCAGTCCTAGAAATGTTCCATAGAGAATGGCGAATGTGGCCGCCGCAAAGGCCAGGAAGACCACCGACTGAATACTCAGTGTCTTCCAGAATACGTCGCCATAACCCAGCGAGCCGAACCAGAGCGCGTCAATATAGTAGGAGAGCCACGTCCGGCCCCCCAGCAGGACAAGAACAACCGCGGCAAGAACCACCAGCAACCAGCGGGGGCGCCGCGAGGGATGGACCGGCGGGCGCACCGGCGGCCAACCGCTAGACCTGTGCATCATTCACCTTCATGTTTTCCGCACATCCTTGATATTACAGCACCTCCCCTTCCCCCATCTTGCGCTCTGCCTGCAGGTCAATTCCCAGCTGTTCCGCCTTTTTGTACAAGTGGCTGCGCTCCAGACCCAGGGCTTTCGCCGTGTTGGTCACGTGAAACTGGTTGCGCTTGAGCTCCGCCAATATTGCCTCGCGTTCAAAATCTTCCACCCGCTGGGCGAGTGGCCCGGAGGGCCGCGCCGGCACAGCGCCTCCCTGCGCCTTGGGCAGCGCCAGTTGCACGCACTTCAAGTCAACGCTGCCGTCCGGCGAAAGCAGAATCATGCGCTCCACCAGGTTGCGCAACTCGCGCACATTTCCCGGCCAGGAATAGTTCTGCAGCGCTTCGACCGCCTCCGGCGTGAACTGCGCTTCCTTCCAGCCGTTCTGCACGCACACCTGGCGCACGAAATGTTCAATCAGCACGGGAATATCGTCGCGGCGCTCGCGAAGCGGAGGCAGCAACAAAGGAAAAACGTAAATGCGATGGAACAAGTCCTGGCGGAATTTCCCCTGCCCCACCAGCGTCTCCAGGCTGCGGTGCGTGGCCACTACCACGCGAACGTCCACAGCCACGGGCTTGTCTCCGCCGATGCGCTCTATCTCGTTTTCTTCCAGCACGCGCAGCAACTTGGCCTGCATGGCCAGCGGCATATCGCCAATTTCATCCAGAAACAGAGTCCCGCGCTGCGCCTGCTCGAACTTGCCGATGTGCCGCCCGGCCGCTCCCGTGAACGATCCCTTTTCGTGGCCGAACAGCTCCGATTCGATCAGTTCGGCGGGAACCGCGGCGCAATTCACCGTCACAAACGGACCGCCGGCGCGGGAACTGCGCTCGTGTAGAGTCCGCGCCACCAGCTCTTTTCCCGTCCCCGTCTCGCCCAGGATGCAGACGCGCGTCTCGCTGGCGGCCACCCGTTCCACTTGCGCCATCACCTGCCGCATGACGTCGCCTGCCCACACCATCTCGTGCTTGCCCAGGCGCTGCCGCAGTTGCCGGTTTTCCGATTCCAGCCGCTGCAGCCGCAGCGCATTCTCCACCGTCAACAGCAGCTTTTCCGTGGAAATCGGCTTTTCAAGAAAGTCGAGCGCTCCCAGCCTGGTGGCCCGGACTGCCATCTCGATGTGCGCCTGGCCCGACATCATGACCACCGGCGCCGCCACTCCCTGCGCCTTCAAATCCTCCAGCAGCGCCAGCCCATCCTTGCCCGGCATGACCACATCGGAAAGAATCAGATCAAAAGCCTGCGACTTGGCCAGTTCCAGCGCTTTGGCCGCGTTGTCGCATACCGTCGCCTCGTGCCCCGCCAGGCGAAAGGCGCGCGACAGCGAAGCCAGCGTGTTGGCTTCATCATCCACGATCAGGAGGTGTGCCTTGGCGGCCATAGTTGGTCCTTATCCCGAATTGGCGCTGAACTGCGCCGCTTCTTCCCCGTGCCGCGGCAATTCGATGACAAAGGTCGTACCCTGCCGGGGAGCGCTGTGGACCGTGATCCTGCCCCGGTGGTCGCTCACCACCGACTGCACGATGGCCAGCCCCAGCCCCGTTCCGTGCTCCTTGGTAGTGTAATAGGGGGTGAACAGACGGTCGCATTCCTCCTTGCTCAGACCGCTGCCGGTATCGCTCACCTCAATACGAATGTTCTCATTGCTGGCTCGGGTGCGCAGGGTGAGTGTGCCGCCGCCGGGCATGGCGTCAATGGCGTTCAGCACCAGGTTGGCCAGCGCCCGGCGAAGCAGGTCCGGATCGGCCGCCACTTTGCCCAGCTGCCCATCGAGCTGCAACCGGCTGGCAATCGCCGGCCGTCCTTCCGCCCTCATCTGTGCCTGGTGTACCTGCAACACCTTGCTTATGAGTTCGTTGATGTCCACCGGCTGCAGCTGCGGCTGGGGCATTTTGGAGAATTCGCTGAAGCGGCCGATGATGGCCTTCAGATTGGCGATCTCGGCCAGCAGGGTACCGGCGCTCTCACGAAAGACCTCGTCGAACTGTTCGCCGCCGTGCTCCCGCGATTTGAGCAGGTTCTCAACTGTGATCTGCAGCGGAAACAGCGGATTCTTCAATTCGTGGGCCAGGCGCCGCGCCAGTTCGCGCCAGGCCGCCACCCGCTCCGCCTGCACCAGCCGTTCGCGCTGTTCGGTAAGTTCCCGGGTCATGCGATTGAAGGCATCGGCCATCTCGCCCAGTTCATCGCCCGACTCCACCTGTAGTTGGGTTTGCCAGTTTCCCGCCGCCACTTCGCGCGCCGCCTCTGCCAGTTGTTCCACTGGCCGCGTAACCCGAGCCGCCATCCAACTGCTCAGCACTACGGCCAGCACCACTGCCAGGCCGGCCACCAGCAGCGCCGTGGAGCGGATGCGCGATTCCACCGCTACCAGGGCACGCCGTGAATTCCCCACCAGCAGCATGCCTAACAAATCGCCTTGCTCGCCCTTCAGTGGAATTGCGTCCAGGCTCTCACTGTCGGTCGGGTCCGAAGACCAGTTCACCACCGCAGTCTGCTCCGCGCCCGTGGCCTGCGCCTTGCTGACCACGGGCTCCGCTTTTTCCGCCTGCTTCACCGGTCCGGCTGCGTCCAACAAAGACGCCGGCGAGTAGTTGCCGCCGCCGCTGGTGTACAACATGGCGCGCGTTCCCGCGGGCAGCTCCAGCGTGGCCAGAAATTCCTGGTCCAGCCGGCGACCACCTACGACGTATAGCGGTTTGTCGCCAATCCGGATGGCGCGAATAGCGAACAACCCCAGCGCAGCGCCGTTGGGCAGCTCTTCGCGTTTCAGAAACGCGTTGGGCGACCGCGCCTGTGCCGCGTTGGCCAGCAGCGGCTCCCTGTAGCCGAATTTCGCCGGCCATTGCGCCGAGGAGATGATGCTGCCGTCCGCCGCAGCAAATTCCAGAAAATCCAGCTGCTGCGCTTTGGCCTCCGCCCCCGCCTGGTTGACGTAGGCGCCTGCATCCGCGGGCTGCCGGTCCAAGTCGAGCGCCATGCGGCTGGCCGATTCGCTGCCCGCAATGGCCTCCACCCGGTTCGCCACCTCCTGCCCCCGGCGGTTGAATTCGCGGTGAAATTGCGCTACCAGCGCCCGGGTTCGCTCCTGCTCCGACTGCTCGAAGGCGCGCCGTGTGATGACCGAAACCGTCCACGCCACCGCCGCAACCGCCAGAAACACGGTCAGCGTGAACATCAGCAGCAGCTTGCGGCGGAAGCTCACGGTTTGCTCCCACTCAGCCACACGTCGCTCAGCCGGTAGCCGCCCATCACGTCGCTGCGCCAGTCCTGCACGCCCGGTCCGATTACCAGGGCCTGCGGCACATGAGCCAGGGGGATAATCCGGCCCGACTGCAGCATCTCCTTTTCCCGCCCATAAAGCTCTTCCGGCGATGTTGACTTAAACTGCGGTAAAGGCAGACCAGCGGCCTCGGCCACCGCGTCCAGCGCGAGCTGCGGCTGTGGTGATGCCAGCGAAATCCGCAGCAGGCGCACATCGGCGTTGGCGGCCGAAGTCGCCGTTTGCAGCCGGATGCCTGCATCGCGCGCATTCAGTGCTACCCGTTCGGCGATCAACTGGTTGGCTGGATCGCTCGGGTCATAGGAAAACGTCATCGTACCGCCGCTCTTCGGATTCGTCCCATTTCCAATACGCCCTCGAGGTGGTGCGAAAAGCATGGCGTAACCCGTCATCCAGTTGGGCAGAATCGCTTGCGCCGCCTCTCCCTGCCCCTGCAGCAATACGTTTACGATGGAGGAACGGTCAATGCTCTCCGACAGCGCCTGCCGCAAGCGCGCCTCCTCCCCAGATTGCGCTTCGCGCGCGAACACCAAAGCCAGAAATTCAATGGGCGCAGACTCAGCCACGGTCCAGCCAGCCAGGCCGGCGCGGCGCACTTGCTCAGGAGCTACCTCCACCACGTCGGCCTTGCCCAACTCCAGCGCCATCATCTGCTGCCGCCAGTTTTGGGCCAGGGTGACCGCCACCTTATCTACGAACGGCCGCCCGCCCCAATAGCTCTCATAGGCGGACAGCACAAGGCTTTTCCCCGGTTGAAATTGGCTCACTTGAAAGGCGCCGGTGCCCACAACTGTATTGACGGTGTGGCGGGCAATTCCGTTCCGCGGCAAAGCCAGTTCCGCCGGTAACTGAGGCTCGGGCGCGGTTGTCTCGATTGCCACGGAGTCTCCGCTCGGGCTCACCGTCCATGCGGGGTTGGCCGCGTGCAGCGAAGCTGCCACCCCGTCTGCCGTCAGCGGCGTGCCATCCTGAAAAGTCACCCCCGGACGCAACCAGAACTGCCAGCGCTGGTTCTGGGAATCAGCCTGCCAGCGCGTGGCCAGTTGCGGCTGCAGGCGCCCATGGGAATCGAACCGCGTCAGTCCTTCGAAGACGAGCGAAAAAATGTGCTGGTCCTGCGCCCTACTCAGCCTGGCCGGATCGAGTGTAGCCGGCGCCGCCTGCAGGGCCACGCGCACCGTGCCCCCATAATGCGGCCGCACCGCCGCCGCCGTCCCGTGGGCCAGCGCCGCAACGCTACTGATGACAAGCAACGTCCAGGCTATATGCCTCATATTTCCCCGTGTCTGTATTGCGCTCCACCGCCACTGCGCTGCCGTCGTCCTTGCTCCAGAGGGCGCTAAGCCGACCATTGAATTCCATTGCTGTTCCCACCGGCGCCGGCTCGCGGTCCATGATCTCGTAGGCGCGCACGCTATCGCCCGTTTTGGTTGCCGAGGAAGCCAGAATCTGCCATCCCGAACCGCAGCCGCTTTTTACCGCGGCGATGTCGCTGCCCCACGGCACCTTGGGCGTCACATCATTAATACCGTCCACCAGGTGCACCGAACCATCCACCGCCGTCAGCGCCCACAGCACGTATTGCGCGCGCGGCAGCGCCGCCGCCGAATAGAAAGCTGGAAACGTATTCTGCTTGCCAACTGTGGGCGCCACGACCCCGGTAAAGAAATTTCGCGCCGGTGAAAAGAAGCCGCGCACTCCCGCAGATCCCGCACCCAGCGGCCAGGGATCGTCGGCTTCATGGCAGGCCATGCTCAATGGCGAACTCAGCACCGCCCCGCAAATCACTCCCGGCAGATACACGTCAAACAAATGCTCGCTGTTGAAGACAATGCGCCCGCGCAGATCGCGCGGCCAGGGACGCTCATGCGTGATGGGAAACGCCTGCTCCGGCCGCCACTTCCCGCCCTCGCTGCTGAGCAACCAGACCTTCTCCGGATCCAAAACTAAGAGATGCTCCGGGTTCCCGCCCGGCAGAACAGTGGCATCCAGGATGGGAGCATCCTGCGACCACAACAGGGTACGGTGGATGCTCAGTGGCGAACTGGGGCCGAAGCTGCCGGCCACGGGTGCACCCGGAACCGAAACCATGAGCACCTTCTCGTCTGCCGCACCCTGCTGCACCTGGGCAATCCATAAGTAGTTCTGAAGGTTTTCCGAAAACGTAATGCGCACAGTTGCTGCCTGGCCGCTTGCCAGCACCTGAACCCCCAGCGTCTCCAGTTCGGAAACCAGGGCGCCGCGCGCCTGTACTACCTCCGCCGGCCGCAGGGAAGAGCGGTTATCAACCTCCAGCGCTACCGCCCCCGGTCCAGTCACCGCCGCAACCTTCTGCGCCAGCGAACGCGCGGGGCCAGCCCAATCAGCGCCCAGCGCCGCCGGAACCATTAGGAGCAGTCCAAGAGCCACACCGAGCATCCGGGGCTTACCGCTTCGCAGGAACATGTATGGATACCGCGAATTATAAGCTGCCATGCGCCACCGTCCTCTTCCCTCGCAGGGCACCTCGGCCTTGCGCCGCCTCGGGCGGCCCCGGGCCTCGCGCCAAGGCCGCCCACACAAACTCGCCTACTGGTTGGGAGGATCATCCGGCGGCGCCGGCGCGGCATGGCTCCCCATGCTCAGCCCGCGCAGCAGGTCATTGGCGAACATGAACTTGCCGTCGGCCGGGACCACCATGATCTGCAGCTTGTCCGACAGCTTTTCCGCGATGATCTTGTTGATGAGCAGTGGAT
>DASVBI010000435.1:0-2323 GCA_036375915.1 Terriglobales bacterium
TCCATGTGGGAAATGAAGCTGCGGTCAATTTTCAGCGTATCCACGGGAAAGCGTTGCAGGCGGCTGAGGGAAGAATAGCCAGTTCCGAAGTCGTCAATGCTGAGGCGGACCCCCAGGGCTTTGAGTTGGGCGAGCACAGCGCCGGCTTTTTCGGCGTCACCCATGGCGATGGTCTCCATGATCTCCAATTGCAGGCTGGAGGGGGGCACTCCAGTTTGCTGCAAAGTAGCCGCAATGCCCTGGGCCAGGTCAGGATTCTCGAACTCCCTGGCAGAAACGTTCATGCTCATGTACAGCGGAACATGTGGGAACTCTTCCTGCCATTGGCGGAGGCGTTCACAAGCCTGCAGAAGCAAGCCGCGATTCATAGGAAGGATAATGCCGGTTTCGTTGGCGACGGCCACGAATTCCCCCGGCGGGACCAGGCGGTCGGCCGCCTGCCAGCGGGCAAGGGCTTCGAAGCCGACGATATTTCCGGCGGGCAGGGCGACGATGGGCTGGTAATGATTCAGAAATTCTCCACGTTCCAAGGCCTTGCGCAAGTCGGTCTCCAGGCGCAGGCGGCGGACGGCGCCGGCATGCATGGCGGTGTCGAAAACCTCACAACGGGCCTTGCCGGCGCGCTTGGCGCGATACATGGCAATATCGGCGTCGCGCAGCAGTTCCTCGGCGCCGCTGTGCGGGGTGGTGCTGAGGGCAATGCCAATGCTGACGGAGATCACGATTTCCTGGTCCTTGATGGTGAAGGGAGGAGCCAATCTGGCGGTGATGCGTTCGGCGACACGGATGGCGTCGCTGGCATCGCGAATGTCATAGAGCAAAATGGTGAATTCATCCCCACCCAAGCGCGCCAGAGTGTCGTCCTCGTCGGAGGCTTCAGACTGGAGGTGAGCGGCAGAGCGGGAGACGGTATCTTCGCGGCGCAGGGAGCTGGTCAGGCGTTGCCCGATCTGGATGAGCAACTGGTCACCGGCGGTGTGTCCCAGGCTGTCGTTGTAGAGCTTGAACTCGTCCACATCAATGAAGAGAACAGCGAATTTGTAGTTGGGGTGGCGCTTGGCCAGGTTGACCACGTGCTGTAAGCGATCCAAGAAGAGGGCGCGGTTCGGCAAGTCGGTGAGGCCATCGTGAAAAGCATTGTGGACGAGCATCTGCTCGGCGCGTTTGCGTTCGGTGATATCGCGGTTAACGATGACCAGTTTTTCGGTCTCGCCTTTGGCGTTGCGGATGGCGCTGGCAGTGGATTCCAGGATGCGCCAGGAACCGTCTTTGTGGCGGATGCGGTATTCCAGAGGCTGCCCCCGGCCGGTGAGACGAGCCTTTTCCGCCGCCTCCAGCACGCGCGGGCGGTCGTCAGGATGAATTTGCTCAAGGCCCGAGGTTTGTTGCAACTCCTCAGCGGAATAGCCCAGCACCTTCTGATAAGCGGGGCTGTTGTACAGGCGGCGGCCATCGCTGTCTACCAGGGCGATCATGTCAGCGGCGTTTTCGCTGATCAAACGGAACAACTGATCGTGCTCGGCCAACTGGCGGCGGATGCGGTGAAGTTGCAGGTGCTGGTAGACGGTGTAAATGTCGAACAAAAGCACCAGTGCGGCCAGGCCCCGCACCCATTCCTGCAGGTCGCGCCAATAATTTTCGCCGGCCGCGAGGTGGAACCAGGGAAAAGTAAAGGAAGCGATGGCGAAGGTCAGCAGCAGGGTGACGGTTACGGCAAAACCCCACAGCCACCATTCGCGGCCTTCAATCTGGCGCAATTGAATGGGGGAGCGGTCCCCGGCCGAGGCCAACGGCCACGATGATTGGTCCTTGTAATTCACAGATGTCCGGCTAGGCAGATTGTAGGCGGTTAAAAGCGAGTGAAAAGTTACCTAAGTCAAGCGACCTGTTGATGCCGGCCTCAGAAGTGAGGATTCCCCGGCCGAATCCTATTTATGGAATGATTTCGTAAAAAAAACGATAGCGGAACTTCTACAAACAATGTAAGATACGCCGACTTTCTGTCGTGAGCTCAGCGTGTGGAGCGGCAGCTTCAGTGCCCGAGTACGCCGGTTATTGGCTTGAGTGTCACAATCGGAACTGCGGTTTTCCGATACGCGTTCCCTATTCCCCTCCAGTGGCCAAAGCGCATGGGCGCTTGCCGGCTTGCGCGCCAATTTTGTTTGCCTGCCCGGTATGCTTGCAAGTAAGCCCGTACGGCAAGAGAGACTTACGCAAGGTGCAGTTCCGCACACCGGATCCGTACAAAGCCGGCAAGCTGGTGCTGTATGCAACGCGTTTGGGCTGCGCTCAGCGCGGCTGTAAAAATGAAGTTGTGGTGTTC
>DASVBI010000560.1:0-4546 GCA_036375915.1 Terriglobales bacterium
TTCCACGCGGTCGTAATACGGCTCCAGGTCCTTGTAGCTGATGGGCCAGTCTTGGCCGTAGCCGTCGCGGCTGGCGGCTTTGAACTCGTTGTCGCTAAAGCGGTAGCTTTCCCGGGCCCAGCAGAAGGTCTTACCGCCCACCTGCCGTCCACGGATCCACATGAAGGGCTTGTCGGCGGGAAAGGTGTAGGGGTTCTCGTGGTCGTTAACGAAGAACTGGTGGCTGTACTCGTCGCAGGCGTAGCACAGGCGCTGGACGGGCTGGTTTTGCAGCAAGCGCTGCTGGTCGCCGAAGCCGCGGAACTTCAACTGGTAAGGCCAGACGTGCTCGGTGAAGTCGCGGGTGGGCACCCGGGGCGGGCCCGCCTCCAGCATAAGGACGCTGAGGCCGCGCTCGGCTACTTCTTTGGCCACCCAGCCGCCGCTGGCCCCGGAACCGACAATCAGCACGTCGTAGACGTTGCGTTTCGCGGGCATTGTGGAAGGCGACAGTTTACCCCAGCTGCAAAGCTCCCACGTACTGCCGCTCTTTACCTACGGCAAGGCCTCCTCTTCGTCCACCTTGCCTGGCCGATGTCTTACCATGACCACTAATCAGTCTCGTTTGGATAGTTGAAGAAGAGCTGATTGCCGTCGGGATCGTCGACCACCAGAAGCCGGTAGCCCCACCAACCCTCCTTAACCGAAACGCCCTTGCCCTCGAGTTCCGCGCGCAGCGCGTCCAACTGGGCGACCGCGGCCTCGCGCGTTTCAGGCTCGACGTTCAGGGAAATGAACATCAGCCCCTTGCCAAACTTCTCCGGCCACGTGTCGGCCAGGATTAGCGAGCAGCCCTGCCGGTCGACCTGTACGACATGCGTTCTGCCGTCTTCGCCGTAGCGCCAGTGGCTCGTGAAGCCGAGCCGGTCAACATAAAAGCAGAGCGAGGACTCAATGTCTTTGACGTGTAGGACGGGGCGGGCGAACCAGTCTGTCATAGATTATTGGCACCGTTTCGAACGGCGGTCAGCCAGCCTCCGGCAGCCGCATTAGTTCGGCTCCTATGAAGTGGCAGTCCCCGGAGTGAACGCAAAACCTCGCAAGTATCGCACAGGGTTGTCAGCTGTTGAGGGCTGGCATTCTCACTTTTTACAATCCACATCCTCTGGGGTGTCTGCTTGGGAGTTACGAGTCGAACCGCCCCGCCAGGGGTTACATTGAGAGCAGACATAACCCATGCTTAAGGGGCAAATTTCGAAGTTCCGGGGGATTGACGTCCTGTGGCTCGTCTTTCTCGGCGGCCTGGCCCTGCTCTCCCCGGTGCGCGAAGTCCACAAACAGGTAACCCTGCTGGCCATCGCCCTGGTGCAGATTTTCGAACGGCAACTGATTACCCTGCTGCCCCGACGCGGCCCCAGTTACAGCATTCTGCTCAAGATTGCATTGGCCAGCTTGCTGCTGGGGCACACCGGGGGCGCAGTCAGCATCAACAGCAGCTACTACCCCATTTATTACCTGCCGGTTATTACCGCCGCCATCTACTTCGGCCCCGTCGGTACGCTGTTGTGGACGGCGCTGGCTTCGGCGGCTTACTGCTCCTACCTGATCCCGGTGTTGCAGGAGTATGAGCTCACTCCGGCCGGCGAGGTGGAACTGGGCATCCGCATCCTGTTCTTCTTTTTTGCCGCCATCCTGGTCAACCAGTTCGTGATGGAGAACCGGCGGCGCCTGAAGGAGTCGCAGGCGCTTTCAGACACTTTAGCGGAATCCAATCGCCAGTTGAAGCAGGCGCAAGAGGAGGCGCGGCGCTCCGAGCGTCTGGCGGCCTTGGGCCAGCTTTCCGCGGGCCTGGCGCACGAAATCCGCAACCCCCTGGGTGTGATCAAAGGCTCGGCCGAAATGCTGAGCCAGAAAGTGCAGGGTGCCTCTCCATTGGCGGAGGAACTGGCCGGGTACATCTCCTCGGAGGTAAACCGGCTGAACGCGCTGGTGGCGCGCTTCCTGGACTTTGCCCGCCCCTCGCGCCTGCAACTGCAGGCGGTGAGCGCCCCCGACCTGGTCAACCGGGCGCTGGACTCGGTGCAGGCGCAGTTCCCTTCTGCGGGCGTCACCGTGGAGCGCCGGTATGCGAGCGACCTCCCGAAAATCCTGGCCGACGAGCAACTCTGCGAGCAGGTGTTCGTTAACCTGATCTGCAATGCCTACGAAGCCATGAATGGCGAGAGCGGCAAGCTAAGCGTTTCCATTGCGCCGGCCTCGGCAGAAAACGTGGCCGGCGTGGCGGTCGAAATTCAGGATTCCGGCCCCGGCGTGCCGGCCGAACTGCGCGAACAGATCTTCAATCCCTTCTTTACTTCGAAGGAGAACGGAGTCGGCCTGGGACTTTCTATTGTGGCCAAGATTGTGGACGACCATCGCGGTTCGATCCGGCTGAAGAGCCAGCCCGGCGAAGGAGCATGTTTCCACGTTTTTCTCCCCGCCAACCCCAACTGAGGAATTATGGCCTCAATTCTTATTGTCGAAGACGAAGCCAAGATGCGGCGCCTGCTGGAGTTAAACCTGGGCGAGCAGGGATTCACCACGCACGCGGTAGCTGACGCCGAGGCGGGCCTGAAGCTGCTCGGCCAGGAAAAAGTTGACCTGGTGGTCACCGACTTCCGCTTGCCCGGCATGAACGGCCTGGAATTCCTGCAAGCCATCAAGCGGGTGAACGCTTCCCTGCCGGTGGTGCTGATGACCGCCTATGGCTCAGTGGAGTCGGCGGTGGAGGCCATGAAGATGGGCGCCAGCGATTACGTGCTCAAGCCATTTTCGCTGGAAGAAATGACTCTGGTGGTGCGCAAGGAACTGGACGCCCATAACCTGCGCGAGGAAAACCGGTCGCTGCGCGAAGCCCTGGGCCAGCGCTACCACTACAAAAACATCATCGCCCAGAGCGACAAGATGCAATCGGTGCTGGCCCTGGTGGAGCGCGTGGCGCCAACCAACGCTACCGTGCTGCTGGGCGGCGAGAGCGGCGTAGGCAAGGATCTGGTGGCGCGCGCCATCCACGAACATTCCAACCGCAAGGTGGGGCCGTTCGTCAAAATCAACAGCACCGCCATCCCGGAAAACCTGCTGGAGAGTGAACTGTTCGGTTACGAAAAGGGCGCCTTCTCCGGGGCCACCGGCAGCAAGCCTGGCAAGTTCGAATTGGCCGACAAAGGC
Organism: Terriglobales bacterium; assembly: GCA_036375915.1. Lineage (GTDB taxonomy): Bacteria > Acidobacteriota > Terriglobia > Terriglobales > Acidobacteriaceae > JAICWP01. Next base: position 3,187 of record DASVBI010000560.1, read on the forward strand.
ACGCTCTTCCTGGACGAAATAGGTGACGTGCCCGCGGCCACCCAGGTCAAACTGCTGCGCGTGCTGCAGGAACGCGAGTTCGAACGCCTGGGCGGCACCAAAACACTGAAGGTGGACGTGCGCCTGATCGCCGCCACCAACCGCGACTTGCGCGCCGCTCTGGAGGATGGCAGCTTTCGCGAGGACCTTTATTACCGGCTGAACGTGGTGGCCATTGATATTCCGCCGCTGCGCGAGCACAAGCAGGACGTTCCCGAACTGGCGCGATTCTTTCTGGAGAAATTCGGGCGGGAGTCGCAGCAACCGGTAAAGAGCATCACCCCGGCGGCCATGAAACTGCTGGTGGAATTTCACTGGCCGGGCAATGTGCGCGAACTGGAAAATGTGATGCAGCGGGCGGTTACACTGGCCCGCGGAGAAACGCTCGACGTGGACGACATTCACCTCGACCGGCCGCATACGGCCAACAACTCCGCGCCCGTGCTGCCCCCGGGCGTGACCCTGGAGCAGTGGGAGCAGGAGATCATCCGCGAAGCCCTGCGGCAGGCCAGCGGCAACAAGAGCCAGGCGGCGCGGGCGCTGGGACTCTCGCGCAACGCCTTGCGCTACCGGCTGTCGCAGATGGGGGTAGCCGATCCCGAAAACAAAAACGAGGATGCGGAGAAGAAGTGAGCGCCGGCCGCCCTATCGGACGGGTGGCTGCGGCACACTGGCCGCTGGCTCCTTCCCCGCTGATGAACGCGGAAATACGCGGTTCAAGAACCAACAGAGAACCTGGGGCGCAGCTTGATCCTCGGGCTTACCGCTCACTGGTAACCACTCCCCGGTGACCTGCGGTGGGCGCGGATTCCGCGCAATATTGGCCAGCACGTGCGTTCTACATACGAAGGCCGGAAAGCTGGCGTCTCCCTCCCGGACCCATTGAACAACTGAGGCCAAGGACCATGAGGAAGCTAATTGCGATAGTAGTGTGCCTGTTGGCAGTATCCCTGGTGGCGCAGGAGAAACCGGCGTCGCAAGAAAAGCTGGCGCCCCCGGACAATGCGCCCGCGCTAACTATCTACAACCAGAACTTTTTTGTTGCCCGGGAGCTCCTGCCGCTGTCGTTGCGAGCGGGCGTCAACCACGTGCAGTACGAAGGCATGACCAGCCTGCTGGAGCCGGATTCGGTCATCCTGCGCGATCCCGCCGGGCGCGCCCTGCAGATCCTGGAGCAGAACTACCGCAACGATCCCATCTCCCAGGAACTGCTGCTCTCCATGTATGAAGGGAAGACGATTGACTTCCTGGTGCCGCGCGGCGAGCACTCGGAAACGGTGCGCGGCAAGATCATTCGCAGCGGCTACGTGCCCAGCGCTTC
>DASVBI010000454.1:0-7069 GCA_036375915.1 Terriglobales bacterium
TATTTCCGCCAGCACATCCTGGGCCCCTTCCTCGATCGCTACCTCAAAGACGGCGCGCCCACGGACAATATCGCGCCCGTTACCGCTTTCGAAACCGGAACCAACCAGTGGGAACGCCTGCAATCGTGGCCGGCGGGCTGCGCCAGCGGCTGCACGATACAGCCCACGCCGCTTTATCTGGGAGCCGGGTTGAAGCTGGGCTTCGCTGCCCCGCAGACGGGAGCGGCATATGACGAATACGTTTCCGATCCTGCCAGGCCCGTGCCCTTCCGTGCCCGTCCTATTCAGCCGGTGGGATATACCGACGGCTTTACCTGGTCCGAGTGGCTGGTGGATGACCAGCGGGAACAATCAGGCCGCCCCGACGTTCTGACCTTTACTTCCGACGTACTCACCGCGCCGGTAAAGATCAGCGGCCAGCCCGTGGCCAACCTCGTGGCCTCCACCAGCGGCACCGATTCCGACTGGGTGGTCAAGTTGATTGACGTTTATCCCGACCAGGTCGCCGCCCAGCCCGAGATGGGCGGCTACCAGCTCATGATTTCCGCCGATATTTTCCGCGGCCGCTATCGCGAAAGCTTCGCCGAGCCCAAGCCCATCACGGCGGACAAGCCCTTGCTCTATCACTTCGCTTTACCCACCGCCAACCATGTTTTTCTGCCTGGCCACCGCATCATGGTGCAGGTGCAGTCGAGTTGGTTCCCGCTCTACGACCGCAATCCGCAGACTTTCGTTCCCAGCATCTTCTGGGCTAAGCCCGGCGATTACCGCAAGGCCACGCAGCGCATTTACCACGAGCCCGGAGAAGCCAGCTTCATCGAGCTGCCAATCGTTAAGACACCGTGAGCGAATTCCTTTCCACCTGTCATGCTGAGCCAGCGCGCGCCAAGCTGGGCGAGCGCGAGTCGAAGCACCTTGCGTTTCCGTCGAACTGACCACCCACACAGTCAAGCGCAGGGCCCTTCGACTCGGACTGGCATTTGTATGGCCCGTCCTCGCTCAGAATGACACACCACATTCCTATTAGACCTCACACCACCTTCAGCGCCGGCGAAACCACAAACCGCAGCTTGCCGTGCGCCGCGCGCAGCGCCTGTTCCACAAACTCCGGCGTCCCGCCGCGGGCAAAAATGAATCCCAGGTAGCTGGCGCCTTCGGGCAGGGGCACGAGTTGCTGGCGCAGCTTGGCAGTGATCTCGATGGCTTCCACTCCGGGCGTACGCTCCGCTTCTTCAATATTCTCCACCGCTTCCAGAAAGCCGGCCTGCGCTATGGGAATCATCATCACCCCGCTGGCTTGGGCCTCACGCGCCGGTTCCACCTCTTGGCCCAGCGCGTGACGCAGGATCACCTCCTCCAGCGGCATGCCGTTCTGGAAACGCAAACTGCGGGCGCAGAGGCCGCCAATGGGCCGGGCGGCCACTTCCAGAATCCAAACGCCCGTGGCGTTCAGCCGCGCCTCCGCATGCAGCGGGCCGTGCCACAGGCCCAATGCCGCCACCGCGCGTTGCACGGCATTTGCGATTTCCTCCTGTCGTGCCGCCGGCAGCCGAGAAGGCGTGACGTAGATGGTTTCTTCAAAAAACGGTCCCACCAGCGGATCAGGCTTGTCGAAAAGCGCCAGCACCCGCAGGCGCCCTCCCTCCACCAGTCCTTCCAGCGCGAACTCGGCTCCCTCTATGTACTCTTCCACCTGCACAAAGCCGGCGGCGGGATCGCGCAGCACACCCACCTCTGGGCTGGCTAGCAGCTTTCGAATGCGCTCAAACGCGGCCGCGAATTCCTCGCCATCATTGGCGCGAATTACGCCCCGGCTGCCGGAGAGCGTCAGCGGCTTGAGCACACAAGGAAAGGAAACGGAGGGCAGGACCTGCCGCGGCCGAGAGTTGCTGGCAAAGCGCTGAAAGGCAGGAACGTTGAGCCCAGCGCGTCGCAGGCACTCGCGGGAGCGGTACTTGTCGCGGCAAATGTCGGCAGCCGGCGGCGGGTGCCCGGCCAGGCCCAGCGCCTGGGCCACGCGCGCGGCGGTGGGAGTGGGCTGGTCGCCTACGGCGATGACGGCATGCACCACCCGCCTGCGGGCGTATTCCACAACCTTGGCGGCGGCAGCGTCCGGCTCTTCAAAGCGCAAAGCCAAAGCGCCGTCGCGCCAGGGATCGTCCAGCACGTGGCAGCGGTCCGTGCCAAATACCACGCTGGCACCCAGCCCCCTGGCAGCCGTGACAAACGCCCGCGTCTGGTATCCGGTGGTAGTGCAGAGCAGCAGAACGGTTTTGCCGGAATGCGGCCACATGAGCGTTTTTGCGCTTTCGCAGGAAGCGGCTGCAGCTCAGCAGCCGCCGTTTCTCAGCCATCCTGTTCAGCTAAAGGCCATCGGCTAAAGGCCCTTAGCGACCAACTCTCAACCACTGCTCTCTGGATCAGCCGCCCTGAAATTTTTAGCAACTTTCCACAAACCTGGCATTTCCTCCGCGCATCCTACAGGTCAGCCGACACAGGCCTGCTGCGCGAATTTGCGCTCCGTGAATTGCATGTTAGCTAAATGCGCCAATCCGTCTTGCCACGCTCCCTTCCTCTACCTGCGGGAAGGTAAGTTGTACCAGATGGAAGTGGGGGCGGAAGCCCCTCAAGGCGCGCCTGCGCTCAATGATCAACCCGGGGTCGCGGCTGATCGCAAGACCCCCCGCCGCCTGGAGTTCTTCTGGCTGTGCGGCCGCTGTGCCCCACGAATGACCCTGGCTTTCAATCGCGGTCAGGGCGTAATGGTGGTGCCCATCCGCTCCCAGAGCGCGATAGCTTCCTAAGCCTGATTTACGGTGCATGCGGGCGTTTCACGAGGGTATTGCCCGCTGAGCGAGTACCAGCGGACGCGCAGGGTTTCCACCCCCATGCGCAAGCCGTCTTTCAGATAACTTATTTTGCTGCGGTCGTCGTGCGCCCATTCCACCGCAACTTCGCGCACCGGCAATCCGAACTTGCGCGCCAGAAACAGCAGTTCGGGATCGAAGCCCCAGCGTTCGATTTTTTGCCGGGGGAAGAGAGCCCGAGCCGCGCGCGCCGTGAAGGCCTTGAAGCCGCACTGGGTGTCCTTGAAGCGGAGGCCCAGCAGGACGCGCAAGTGCAGGTTGAAAACTCTCCCGAAAAGCTGGCGATAGAAGGGCTGGCGTCCGGTTTGCAGTTCGCTGCGCAGCCAGCGTGAGCCGATGGCCACCTCGGCGCCTTCGGCCAGCGCCGCGAAAAGTTTGGTTGCTTCCTGGATGGGCGAGGACAAATCCGCGTCGCTGAACAGCAGCAGGTCGCCCCGCGCTTCCAGCATGCCGTGGCGCACGCTGTAGCCTTTGCCGCGGTTACCGGGGTTCTGCAGCAGGCGGACCGCGGGGTGGCGCTGGGCGTAACCGCGAACGATGGCCGGCGTTTCATCGCGCGACCCGTCATCCACCACGATCACTTCCGCCTTCCAGCTCTGCTGAGCGATATAGGCCAGCACCTTGTCCAGAGTGGCGGTGATGCGCTGCCCCTCGTTGAAGGCCGGAATGACGATGCTGTACTTCGGTGGTTGGTTCAGAGTGGTCGCCATGCTGGCAGCTAGAAAAATTTTAGCGCCGCTTTTGATGGTACTGCGGCGCCGGCGATTGCGAAACTCACGCCCAGCCATGAATGCATAGATGTCGGGAACTTGGGAGAAGCTGCCGCGGTCACGCTACCAGTGCCTGCGCAGCCAGCATTTTGAAGAATTCATCCACCAGGTCGCCGTCCCACAACCCCGCCCGGGCTTCTTCCCGCATGGTCTTGGCGGCCTGTTCATGGGTGAGGGCGGGTTTGTAGGGCCGTTCGGTGCGCAGCGCGTCGTAAACATCCACCACCTGCAGAATGCGCGAGAGCATAGGGATCTGGCGTCCTATCAGGCCATCGGGATATCCGGTGCCGTTCCAATGCTCGTGGTGGTGGCGGATGATGGGCAGCACCAGGCGCAGTGATTTCAGCGGTTTGCAGATATTCTCCCCGGTAATGGGGTGTCTCTTCATGATGTCCCATTCCTGAGGAGAAAGATTGGCGCCTTTTTTCAGGATTTCGTCGGGAACGGTAATTTTGCCCAGGTCATGCAAATAACCCCCGCGGCGCAGAGCGACCACCGAGGCCTCGTCCAACCCCATGCGCCGTCCCAGATCGCCGGCATAGCGGGCCAGGCGTTCACAATGGCCTTCGGTATAGGGATCGCGCGCTTCCACGCTCAATCCCAGGGTGCACAGCACGGCCTCGGCATTTTCCAGCTCGTCAGTGAATTCCTTCAGCTTAAGCAGGGATTTCACCCGGGCAAACAGCTCTTCCGGGAAAATTGGCTTGTTCAGGAAGTCGTCGGCCCCGGCCTCAATACCGCGCACCTTGTCTTCGCGGTCGGTGAGACCGGTAATCATCACCACGGGAATCAGCCGCGTCGCGGGGTCGTCTTTGAGCTCGCGGCAAAGCTCATAGCCCGACTTGCCGGGCATTACCACGTCCAGCAGAATGAGGTCGGGATGATGCTGGCGGATTTTTTGTTCCGCCTGCTCCACCTGCAGGGCCACCACCACCTCATAGCCCTTGCCTGTCAGTAACTCCCTCATTAATAAGGCGTTATCTGGGTTGTCGTCCACCACCAGAATGGTGGCAACGCGCCGCGGCAGGAGTTCAGGCATCTCCCCATGGGAGGAGGAGAGCAGCAGATTGGTTGCATCCAGAGGCGGGGAGAACCTCATGACCATGGACCCAATACGCTGGCATTGTAAAGCCAAGCGGGCAGGCTTGCCAAACGCCAACTAGCGTCGGCGGTGCTTGCCTGGGTACTTCCTTCGGGATTAGGCTGTGCCCATGGGCCGAGCAGCGCGTTGTGTTCTCGTCCTGTTGTTGGCGGCTTCCCCCGTTTTCGCCCGGCGGCACCAGATCACCTGGGGTAAGTGGTTGCCCGTCAAGTGGTTCGTTGGACCCACCGACGACAAGGTGCAGCCCATCAATGTGCGCGCTTTATACGTGGACGGCGATGTCAAAGATTTCACCCTGGGCCAGGCATATGATTTGACCGACCGCTTGTTTGTGGTTCGCCGCGCGTACCGGCTGAACGACCGGCTCCCCGAAGACGCCAATAAAGTCCCGCACTGGAAATGGCAGCGCGGGGGCTGGTTGCTGGTGGACCGCGGCAGCGGCCGGGTTTCCGAGCTCAAGCTGCCCGACTTTGATCCCTTCTATTCGGTGGCCAGCTGGTACCGCGACTACGTGGCCTATTGCGGGATTTCCGACGACGGAGAAAAGGTTTTTGCCGTGGTGGCGCAACTGGGCCGCAAGAAGCCCCTCATCCACCAGGATTTAGGGACGGCCGCCAACTCCAGCACGCCTGATTCGGAATGTCCGGCCCCGGCCTGGCAGCGCAACCCCGCTCGCGTCACCTTCCAGCCGCGCAACGGCAAGCCTCTGAACTTCACCATCCCGGAGCATGGGGCAGCGACGGCTGCAAATTAAGCCTCAAGGAAGCCTCAGCTACGCCGCGGCCCGTGCGTGTTCGTAGGCGTGGGCCAAGCGAAGAATGGTGCCTTCGTCGAAGTGCTTACCCAGCACCTGCAAGCCCACCGGCAACCCCTCGCGAGTTTCGCCGCAGGGCACGGAAATGCCGGGAATGCCCACCAGGTCGGCCACCACGGTGAAAATGTCGGCCAGATACATGGCCAGAGGATCGTCCACCTTCTCGCCCAGCTTGAAAGCGGCAGTGGGGCTGGTGGGAGTGACAATGGCATCCACTTTTTCGAAGGCCTGCTCGAAATCACGGGCCAGCAGGGTGCGCACCTTCTGCGCTTTCAAGTAGTAGGCGTCATAATAGCCGGCGCTGAGGGCGTAGGTGCCCAGCATGATGCGGCGCTTCACCTCGGGGCCAAAACCCTGGTCGCGGGTGCGGCGGTACATCTCGGCGAGCGTGCCTGGCTGTGGAGCGCGGTACCCGTAGCGCACCCCATCGTAGCGCGCCAGGTTGGAGGAGGCCTCCGCGGTGGCGATCAGGTAATAGGTGGGAATCGCGTACTCGGTGTGGGGCAGCGAGATGAGCACAACTTCGCAGCCACATTTTTGCGCCAATGTCTGAATCGCAGCTTCCACGGCAGACCGCACATCGGCATCAAGGCCTTCGCCGAAATATTCGCGGGGCACGCCCAGGCGCAGCCCTTTCACCGGGCGGCCGATTTCCTGGGCGTAATCGGGAACCGGAACCTCGGCCGAAGTGGAGTCCATGGGGTCGCGCCCGGCAATGATGCGCAGCAGCAAGGCGGCATCCTTCACTGTCTTGGTCAGCGGGCCGATGTGGTCGAGCGAGGAAGCAAAGGCGATCAGGCCGTAGCGGGAAACTCGGCCGTAAGTGGGCATCAGGCCGACCACGCCGCAGAAGGAGGCGGGCTGGCGAATGGAGCCGCCGGTATCCGAGCCGAGAGCGGCTACCGCCGTGCCCGCGGCCACTGCCGCCGCCGAGCCTCCAGAGGAGCCGCCCGGCACCCGGCTTGTGTCACGCGGGTTGCGCACCGGGCCATAAGCCGAATTTTCGTTGGAAGAGCCCATGGCGAATTCGTCGCAGTTGGTCTTGCCCAGCAGCACCGCTCCCGCGGCTTCCAGCCGGGCTACCGCCGTACAGTCGTAGGCGGGCACGAAGTTGCCAAGGATTTTCGAGCCGGCGGTGCTGCGCACGCCCTGCGTGACCATTACGTCCTTGATGGCGAGCGGGACGCCACCCAGCGTGGGCAGGGGTTCGCCCCTGTCAGCCAGCGCGTCCATGCGCGCCGCCTGGGCCAGGGCCCTTTCCTTGGAGACGTTCAGGTAGGCGTGGACTGTGCCATCTTCCTTCTCAATTTTGCGGAAGAAGCTCTCGGCCAGCGCGGTGGCAGTTACCTGCCGTTCCTGTACGGCAGTGCGGGCGGATTCGACAGTGAGGAGGTTGAGGTCGAGGTTGTTCAAGGAGTTTGAGAGTTTCAGGTATCGAGTTTCCAACCCCGGTTTCAATGTTTCAAGGTTGCAAAGTTTCCCACGAGTGCGGCGCGAAACCTTAAAACCTGCGAAC
>DASVBI010000172.1:0-2266 GCA_036375915.1 Terriglobales bacterium
TCATGAATCCGGGCCTGCTTGAGTACCGCAGCCCATCATCGGTCGAATCGCCCGAAATCGAGCCCTTCATAGTGGAAAGCATTGACCCCGAGGGCCCCTTTGGAGCCAAGGAATGCAGCGAGGGTTCGCTGGCCGCCACTATTCCGGCCATTGCCAATGCGATCTACGACGCGGTAGGCATTCGCCTGCGCGAGGCGCCCTTCACGCCCGAGCGCGTGCTCGCCGCCTTGCGGGCGCAGAAGAACGCCAAGAAGCTGAACCTTACTGAAGGTGTGGATCCCACCGCCCCCGTTCGCTTCCGCGAGCACGGCGGCGCCCTCTGCTTCAAGGGCAAAGGGCCGCAGCGGCACCCGCTGGATCCGGCCATCAATGGCCGGGAGGGAAGTGGCGGGGGTGACGATTGAGCCTGCCCGAATTCAAGCTGCTGCGCCCGGTCACACTGGCCGATGCGGTTGAGCAGTTGGCCAGGCATGCGCCTGACGTGCAGGTCATCGCCGGCGGCACCGACCTGATTCCTTCCATGCGGCAGAAGCTGTTTGCGCCCTCGTATGTGCTCGACATCCGCGGCGTTGGCCAGCTGCGCGGCATACGGCCACAATCCGGCGGCGGCGTCGAGATCGGCGCTTTGACCACGCTCACCGAAATCGAGCACTCCGATTTTCTGAGGCAGCACTACCCAGTGCTGGTGGAAGCTGCCGCCACGGTGGCTTCGCCCATCCTGCGCAACATGGGAACGCTGGGTGGCAACATCTGCCTGGACACCAGATGTCTCTGGTACAACCAGTCGCTTACCTGGCGCAAAGGCTGCGGTTTTTGCATTAAAAAGGACGGCAATATCTGCCATGTCGCTCCCGGCGGCGACACCTGCTGGGCGGCCTTTTCCGGCGACACACCTCCCTCGCTGCTCTGCCTGGAAGCAGAGATCGAAATCATCGGCGCCGCGGGCACGCGCCGCCTTCCCTTGCGTGACTTCTACACCGGCGTTGGTGACAATTACCGCAAGCTGGAGAAAAACGAGTTGCTCACACGTGTCTTTCTGCCGCAGTCGTCCGCCGGATGGCATGGCGTCTACCGCAAGCTGCGCATCCGGGGCTCCATTGACTACCCGCTGGCCGGCGTGGCCGTGGCCCTGCGTCGCAGCCATGGACATGTCGAGGATGCCCGGATTGCGCTCACAGCGGTTAATGCTGCTCCCGTGCTGGTCAAAGGAATTGGTGAAGCCTTGGCCGGAAGCGCGCCGGACGAAGCTCTGGCGGAGCGCGCCGGCGAACTGGCTGCGCGCGCCGCCAAGCCGCTTACGACTTCCGCTTTGACACCGGAGTATCGTCGCGAGATGATACGTGTCTTCACAAAACGAGCGTTGATGCAAGTATTTAACTGTTAACAGGAAGTCAAGCAGATGGGAGACCTTCAGCTCCTAGCTCCTAGCTAGTAGCTAGAGGCTAGTAGCTAGCGGCTGACTTTGATCACCGACTGCCACATTCACATCCAGCCCATCGAGATGTTCAAGCCGGGGGCGCTGGCGCTGATGCAGAAGCAGCGGCCTAATTTTGCCCAGATTGTGGAGTTCTGCCGCTCGCCCCAGGCTTTCCTGAAGTATCTGGACCACTGCGGCGTAGATCGCGCCGTGCTCATCAACTACGTGGCGCCGGAGATTATCGGCTTTACCTCGGGTGTGAACGAATTTGTTGCCGGCTACGTCAAGGCCGATGCACGGCGCCTTATCCCTTGCGGCAGCCTGCACCCCCGCCATACCGCCAATGTGCTGGCCGATGTGGAGCAGATCATTCGCCTGGGCATCAGAATGATCAAAATCCACCCGCCCCACCAGTTGCTCTACCCCAACGATTACCAGCAGGGAGTCAAAGAACTGGAGATTATCTACCGCGCCGCCGAGGCCAACGGCATACCCGTCATGTTTCACACCGGGACGTCGATCTTTCCTGGTGCGCGGAACAAGTACGGCGATCCCATCTACATTGACGACGTGGCGGTGGATTTTCCGAAGCTGAGGATTCTGCTTGCCCACGGGGGACGACCTTTGTGGATGAATACCTCGTTTTTCCTGGTGCGTCGGCACCCCAATGTTTATCTGGACATCAGCGGCATCCCACCCAAGACGTTGCTTAAGTATTTCCCCCGAGTGGAGGAAATTGCCGCCAAGACTCTGTTCGGAACCGACTGGCCTGGCCCGGGTGTGCCGGACGTGAAGACAAACCTCGATGACTTTCGCGCCTTGCCCCTTAGTGCGGCAACAAAAGAACAA
>DASVBI010000162.1:0-6346 GCA_036375915.1 Terriglobales bacterium
AATTTCTACTGGCTCAAGCGTGTGGTCATGGGTTTGGCTGACAAGGTCACCGCCACCGGCAAACGCCCATCCAGCGCGGGCGTGGTATTGCGCTTCCTGGCGCGCTACCTTTTGATGGCCCTCGCCGCCTATGCTATATTCACTCTTTCCCCCGCCAGCCTGTACGGCCTGCTTGCGGGCCTGTTTTTGCCCGTCGCGGGCATCTTGTGTGAAGCTGGATACGAGCTTTACGCAGCCCTGCGTCACGGGTTGTAATAGAAGCTGGGCCTTGTAGTCTTCATCCTCATGCCAGAACAACTTTGGTTTACCGCGTTCTTGAACCGCCTGTTCGCCGGCCCGGTGGACTCTATCCTGCACGCCCTGCGCGTGCAACCCGCGTATCCCCAGGCCCCCATCACCAATTTTGTGGCCATGCAGATTCTGGTGGCCATTTTTCTCGTCGCCTTCTTCGCTCTGGTGCGCAGCCGACTGTCCGTGGACCATCCCGGTGGCCTGCAGCACATCATGGAAGGGGCCGAATCTTTCATCAACGACCAGAGCCATTCTATTATTGGCCCGCATAGTGAAGGCTACACCGCCTTTCTGGTCGCGCTGGGCTTCTTTATCCTGATCTGCAACCTGATCGGCATGATTCCGGGCTTCGACTCGCCCACCGCCGTTCCCAGCGTGCCTCTGGGCTGCGCCATCGTGGCCTTCTTCTACTATCACGTCCAGGGATTCAAAAAGAGCGGCGTCGCGTACCTCAAGCATTTTGCCGGGCCTTTCTGGTGGCTGGCCCTGCTGATGGTTCCCATTGAAATCATCAGCCATCTGGCGCGCGTGCTTTCGCTCACGGTTCGCCTCTTTGCCAATATGTTTGCCGGCGATATGGTGACGCTGGTCTTCTTTTCGCTCATTCCCATCGGCGTCCCCATCGCCTTTCTGGGCCTGCACATCGGCGTCTCCCTGTTGCAGACCTACATTTTTGTGCTGCTGACCACGGTGTATTTGCAGGGCGCGGTCGGCGAAGAGCATTAAGAGCAGTTGTCAGTTGCCAGTTCTCAGTTGTCAGTTTCTTGGATCGCGATTTTGTGGTGATGTCGGGAATTTGATATCCACGAGCCAAGAGCTAATAGCCAAAAGCTGACGCCTCTGACTGGCAACTGAGAACTGACAACTGCCGTTCAGCGTGAGGGCGTCTGCACGAGGATGACGTCAACCACCCACTGGCGGCAATTCATAAAGGAGAGAACCACCATGCGTAAGTTGAGCTACTTGTTTATGGCATTGTCGGCCCTGTGCCTGGCCACGCCACTTTATGCCCAGACTTCCGGCGGCGGCATGTCGCACGCTGACTGGGTCGCCATTACCTCCGGCTTCGCCATGGCCATTGCCTCTGCGGTTTGCGGCATCGGCCAGGCGAAAGCCACCGCCGCTTCTGCCGAAGCCCTGGCGCGCAATCCTTCCGCTCGCCCCGGCATCACCCTGGCGCTGATCCTGGGTCTGGCGCTGATCGAATCGCTGGCGCTTTACACCCTGGTCATCATCTTCGCCAAAGTGTCGTAGGACCCGGGCAACGAGTTGGAAAGAGCCTCTGCTCTGATTTCTGGGCAGAGGCTTTGTTCTTTAGCACTCAGCAATCAGCATTCAGCTCCTCCACGGCTTAGACCGCGGAATTTCACGCGGTTTAATACACGGCGGTAGAGACGGTGCTTGCAACGTCTGGCACCTTACGTGACTACAGCTTGATTTGATCGGTTGAATGCTGGCTGCCGATGGCTGCTTCACGCCACCGGCGCGGCGATGCGGTGCAGTTGTTCGGCCAGAATGCGCCGCAGCTTGGAACGCTCTTCCAGATCAATGTCCACGATTTCAAAACTGATTTCGCCCTGGTGTGCGCGGCGTAACAACACCTGCGTCTTAATGTGGCGCAGTCCCATCTGCAAATCGAGCGCGGCGTCGGAGCCCAGCCGCAGGTCTGTGGTCTTTTTGGCCACGCCCCCTCCCAGGCTCAGCTCCCGCACCGCCAGCTCCGAGCGCCCCCAGGAACTGCTGGCCAGCGCGGGCACGGCGCGCGGTGGAACAATGCGCTGGTAGCGGCGCTGCCGCACCCAGGGCAGAGTGTACTCCGCGTCCAGCGGCAGCAGCTCCAGTTCGTTCACCGTGAAGCCGCCCTCGGTCACCAGCTGCGGGCCATATTGCGGTTCGATTTTCACCAGCGCCTGCGCAGCGGAAATGCGCAGCTCGCGGGGATATACCCATTTCCACATCTTTCGGGCTTCCACGATGGCGCGCAGCAGGGAAATGGCGGCTGCATCTTTCAGCCGGCCCAGCGCCTCCACTACCTTGAGCCGCAGAAAAGGCGAGCGCGCCTCCGCCGAACCTTCATCGGCCAGCACCATCAGGCCGGAGGTCAGGGCGTGGTCGCCGCTGAAACCGATTTCGTCAATCGCCTGCGGCAGCACCGCCTGGTCCAGCACGTCCAGCATTTCGAACAGCAACTGCCCGCGCTCGGGCGCGTTGCTGGCCGCAATTTGCCGCACTACTCCATCGTGATAGACCCGGTCCCAATCCCGCAGCCGTCCCGGCAGCAGCTCCAGCACCGCCATGGGATTCACCCGGCTGAGCAGGCCCACGCTGCTGGCTGCCTGCCGCACCGGCGCCAGGCGCAGCAATTCCCGCAGATGGCGTGTGCCATCCTCCTTCAGCTGCTCCATCAGTTCCACCAGCCGGTCGCATTCCTCGCGGCGGTGGCAGCGCGCAAAACGTTCCGCGATTTGTTCCGTGGCGGCTTGCGGAATGCCTTTCAGCATCTCCACCAGGTCGGCGGGCACATGCGGAAGCTGCAGCGCTTCTTCAATGAATTCCGGCAGCCGGTTGTCCACTCCTACCCGCGGCCGCAGGTCCTGCGCCAGCACGGGGCGCTTCTGCTCGATGCGCTTCATGCACGCCAGCACTTCCTGAACCGCACCGTAACGGCGGCGGTCGCCGGCTTCCTGGCTGATGCGCACAAAAGCCGCGCTCAACAGGCTCTGAATATCGAGAACCGACTCCGCCGTCAACTGTTCGGAGATTCGCCGGATAGCGTAGGGCAGCAGGCTTTCGTCGCACGTGATGTAAAGGTCGGCCAGCTGCGAAACCCCGGTGGCCGCCTTGCGCCGCGATTCCCCGTCGTTGCTGGCCACGCAGTCGCAATAGTTGCGCAGGATGGCGGTGGCCCCTTCGCGGTCTTCCCGCTGCATTAAGTCTTCCACAAACGAGCGCACATTGCGCGGTGGCACGCAGGGCGCGTCCGGGGAGAGCAGCACGCTGCGCTTGCCCGAGTCCGGCACCTCCGCCCAGAATTGCCGGTCCAGAATGTCGGCGTGCGATTCCACCAGAATGCCGGCGCGGCTCATCTTGTCTTCGTGCACCCGCAACACCCGCCGCAGCATCTCCATCTCCCGGCTCATGCGCTCCAGCATTTCGTGGATGGCGTTTACCCGCACTTCGCCCCGCTCGTAGCGTTCCAGGGCGAAGCGGATGGCCAGATGCTCGGCCGCCTTCATCAGCAGGGGGTTTTCTCCCGCCCCGCCCTGGGGCAGCCGCCCCGCCAGCTTTTGCAGGGCTTGGCGCAGCGCCGCGGCTGCTTCCGGCGCGGCTTGTCCCACCTCTTCGCTCAGCCGGTTCTGAATTTCGGGTCCATCGCCTCTTTCGCAGGCTTCTCCCAGCCGAGTCAGCAGGCGTATGGCCTCGATCACTTCCTTCTCTTGCAGCGAAACCCACGCTGGAGCGGCTGCCGCCGCCTGCCCGCCGCTTTGGACCGCTACCCCGCTCAACCCCCCGGAAAACCCAGATCCGGAACCGGAAGACCCAGATGCGGAAAGGGAGCCGCGCTTGGAGCCTTCGGCAGCCGCGATCAGTTGCAGCAGCTTCTGCGGATCGCTCAGCCACTCGCGGAACTCCGGGCCCAGATTCTGGGCCGCCAGTTGCGCCGCCAGCGGCACTTCGCCGGTGGCCGGATCGTGGGCTACATAACGAATCTCGTTGATTTTAATGGTGGCGTTTTCGCCCTCGCCCACGGCCGCCTTGATCTGATCGGATACCAGTTGGGCCTTCGAGCCGCCCAGCGCAAAACCACGCACCAGACGCGAGAAATCGGACTGGGTCACGTTGGCGGAGAACTGCAGGCTGGCTAATCCTGCGGCCGAGAGCAGCTTGGCAAAGCTGCGTTCCGCCTGGCCCGCTTCCAGCGGGGTCCCGTCCACCAGCAGGTGCTGCCCGGAAATCCCCAGCAGCAGGCCTCCTCGTCCACCGGCCGGCAGTGCCGACTGCAATTCGTCCCAAGTAATGCGGAACTGTTCCTCGGTGCGCCGGTGTTTGTAACCGTAAAGGCGCACGTACTTCACCAGAATATTCAGGCTGTGGACGAAGGCCTGGGCAGCGGGCAGACGGCTTGACGGTGCTGTATCTGGCGCGCGGATAGAGAGCTCCCTGATCTTTGTGTGCTTTTAAAGCCTAAGGCTGCCGGCTCGGGATAGCACCATTACGGAGGTAATGGCAAAATTTGGGCTTTTGGGCAGCTTTGGCACACGAACTAATGCGGCACCCCCACTAGCACCGGGGTGGAAACCCACAAATAATCCAACAAAGCCCTTGCCAGCTGCATCTTAGAAAGGTCTTACGATGCGATTTGCGGCCCGGCAGGCGGCCCGAGCCAAACAGAGCGTCATCTCGATATAATCTACATTTGGGAGAGCCGAGGAAGTCGCCAGAATGAGCCCCGCCAAACCGAAAGTCCTGGTAGTGGATGACGAGCATGTCATCGCCGACACCCTGGCCATCATTCTCAACCAGAACGGCTTCGACGCCCAGCCCATCTATACCGGCGAGGATGCCATTAACCGGGCGCGTCGCCTGCATCCCGACCTGCTCATCAGCGACGTCATCTTCAAAGACGAGGCTATCACCGGCATTGACGTCGCCATCCAGGTGCGCCAATCCGTTCCCGGGTGCAAGATCCTTCTGTTTTCCGGCCAGGCGGCAACCGCTGATTTGCTGGAGAGCGCGCGGGCCCAGGGGCACGAGTTTGAGATCCTCGCCAAGCCCGTCCATCCTCAAGATTTACTCTCTAAGCTGGGGCAGTAGAGCGCTGCAGTCCGTCCACAGCAGAAACAAAAAAACCGGGCTGGTTGGCCCGGTTGGGAGCGTCGAACTGGATGCGGTTACATGTCAGCGCGGCGCCAAGTCTGAGCGCAAAGCGCGCATTCCGGCTTCGGTAAAAGCCTTTACTGCGCCCCTCGCGCTCAGCGCAGCCACTCAGAGAGCGAGGAAACGGACGCTTTCCCGCAGTGCAACCACGATGCCATTACCCATTCGAGCAGTTCCTTAGAGTCTGGCAGCTAAGCTGCTGATAATAAATGTTGTTGATTCGGTGGCTCCCAGGCCGTTCCCGGGTTTTTACCCAACTGGAACTGCAGCATGTTCAAATGCTTGCACAGTTCGTACAAAGCGCTGGAATCAGGCGGCGCTGCCAGAAGCTGGGCTGACTTGACGCTCGGCGCCGCGAAACAGCGAGCGCATAGCGCGGATCACGAAGCGGATCATGAAAACCACCAGCAGCAGGGCCACGATTACGAGTGCGGCGGCGATGTAGGGATGCTGGGTGGCAAACCAGGTGAGAAAGACCGAGAGGGCGTCCTCACCCAGGCTGAGGCCGATATTAGAGAGAGGCTCGGGGGAAGGCGTGACAGCAAGGCGTGCAGCCATCTTCCCGCTGTGCGCTGCCAAGGCAATCCCACCGCCCAGGACCGCGGCCAGCACTTGCATGCCGGGGGAAAGTTGGGCGGTGGCGCCCCAGGCCAGCAGAGCGGCAATCGGGATGCGCACAAAAGTGTGCAGGGCATTCCAAACCAGGTCAAAAGCGGGAATCTTGTCGGCGAAAAACTCCACCAAAAACATGGCCAGGCAGGCGCCAATCACATACCAGCTAGCCACCGGATGAAGCGCCGGAGGCAGCACCACTACCTGGGCGCGGGAGAGCAGGCCGAGCGTGGCCACGGTGGCATAAACGTTGAGCCCGGCGGCAAAGCTCGTAGCCAGCAGCAGGGCGGGCAGTTCGGCAGTAGGGAAGCTCGGCATCGCAAGTAGTCGGGAGTCGCTAGTCAGGAGTCGGCAAAACCAAAGCGATTTGCCTGTCCCGCCGGACTCTCCGCGACCGGTGTAAGGATACGCCGCTTTGTGCCGAACTGTTCCCCTTAAATCTTTCTGTTATCCTGCGCCGGAATGGCCGCCAAGCCGAAGATTGCGATTGTAGGAGCCGGGAACCTGGGCAGCGCGCTGGCGCGGGCGCTGCATGGCGCCAACTACCGCATCAGCGAAATTGTGT
>DASVBI010000410.1:0-2763 GCA_036375915.1 Terriglobales bacterium
CAGCCACTGCTTGCGCGCCACGGGATCTTTGGGAACCTGGTCGAGCAGTCCATCGTGCCAGGGGAGCCACTCGTAGAACTGCGAAACGTGGGCATCGAGCATGTCCAGTTTTTTTTGGTAGACATCGTCAATTGAAATCACGACGTCGGGACGAAAGGGCTGCGGCCGGGTGAAGGCATCCCAGAAATAGAGAAACACGGGATTCTTGCGCAGGGCGGGCACGTCAGTCACCAGGTCAGGCACGGTCACCATGTAGGCGGCATCCTGCACCAGCACGCCGGTATAGCGGTGGTCGGGGTGGTAGTCGTTGGGCCGTGGGGACAGCACGATATCGGCTTTCCATTGGCGGATTTCGCGGATGATCTGATTGCGCACCGGCAGCGTGGGCAGCAGCTCCCCATCGTGGTTGTCTAGAACCTCGTATTCGATGCCGATGCGGCGGGCCGCCTCCTGCGCCTCAGCGCGGCGGCGCTTGGCCAGTGGACCGCCGCCCATGGACTGGTGCCCGGCATCGCCGTTGGTCACCGACACAAATTTCACTTTGTAGCCCAGAGCGGCGTATTTCGCGGCCAGACCTCCAGCGCGCAGATCGCAATCGTCGGGATGCGCGCCAAAAGCAATGATCCTTACCGGCGTGGGTGTTTGTCCGAAGCCGGGCGAGGCGGCGAGCAACAGTAGCATCAGTATCCAAGCCATGAGTGTCCTCCACAGGAAACTGGCGATTGTACTGCGCTGCGCAAGGCGGGGGCACTAATGCGCCGAGTCTTCGAGGAGATGTGCAAGCCGTCTCCGACTGGTCTCTTCTCTTTTGGCGCTTACCACCCAAAAATTGGGGAGGAAGTTGGCCGAGTTGCGCAAGTGTAATATCCTGTAGGAAATCCAGCGCGAATTCCTGAGGATATTTTTCATCTTGAGCTCCCCTGCCGCCCCGGCGCTGCAAAGCCAGCAGAATGTAAGCAGCAGCACTTCCCGGAGGCCGGCGCTGGTATTGCTGGCGATCGTTTTTGTCCTGGTCTACGTGGGCTCGATGTTTTCCCCAGCTTTGCTGGACGACGCCGATTCCACCCACGCAGAAGCAGCGCGGGAAATGCTGGCGCGCGGCGATTACGTCACCCTGCACGTGAACGGCATTCGCTACCTGGAGAAAGCGCCGCTTCCCTACTGGCTGGTGGCCGGCAGTTACCAGCTGTTCGGCATTAATGAATTTGCCGCCCGCTTTCCCACCGTTCTGGCGGTGTTGCTGCTGGCCTGGCTGGGCATGGCGTGGGGGCGGAGCGCCTTTGGCGAGCGCGCTGGAACTTACGCGGGACTGTTTGTGCTGACCTGCGCCGGGGTCTATTTATTCACCCGGATTTTCATTCCCGACGTGCTTTTGAGCCTGCTGATTGCGGCCTCGCTATATTTTCTGCTGACGGCGCTGGAACTTTCGGGAGGAAAAGCCTGGCACTGGTACGCGGGCTACGCCTGCGTGGCCCTGGGGGTGCTGACCAAGGGATTGGTGGCTCTGGCCTTTGTGGGCATACCGGCAGTCATTTATCTGGCCATAACCGGGGAATGGCGTCGCTGGCGGGAGTTTCGTCTGTTCTCCGGAGTGGCCCTTTTATTTGCTATCGCCGCACCCTGGCATATTCTCGCGGGACTGCGCAACCACGGCTTTTTCTGGTTCTACTTTGTCAATGAGCACTTCCTGCGATTTCTGGGCGAGCGCTATCCCAAGGACTACAACAAGCTGCCCGCGGCGCTGTACTGGACACTGCACCTGGTGTGGCTGTTTCCCTGGAGCTTTTACCTCCCGACGATGGTGCGCAACGCCATCCGGGATGTGAAGGAACCATCCAGGGGAGCGGAAACGCGCCGCTTTGCCGCGCGCACCCGCCTCCTGTGCTGGATTTGGGCGGGGTTTGTGCTGCTATTCTTCGCCATCTCCACTAACCAGGAGTATTACACCTTCCCGGCTTATCTGCCGCTGCTGCTGCTGGTTGCCGATGCCATGGCGCGGGACGAAGGGCAAGAGAGCGGCCGCCCCTGGCTGCTCAGCTCCTCTGGCGCGATTGCCATCGTTGGGATGGTGGCGGGAGGCGCTTTGCTGGCGGGTCTGTGGTATTCGCGCCACCTGCCTTACGCGCCCGACATCGGCGCCGTGCTGGCCCAGCACAATATGGCCGAAGATACGCTCTCCATGTCGCACGCCCTGGACCTGAGCGCGGAATCGTTTGCTGCGCTGCGCCTGCCCGCGATTCTGGCCGTGCTGGCCCTTATCTGTGCCCCGCTGCTTTCTCTGGGGTTGCGCCTGCTCCGCCGTCCCTACCCGGCCACCTGGGCGCTGGCCGGAGGCATGGCCCTGCTGCTGTTTGCCGCCCATACAGCGCTGGTCCGCTTCGGGCCCTACATGTCATCCAAGGCGCTGGCGCAGAGGATTGCTGTCCTGAAAAAACCGGGCGATGAGGTGATGATTTACGGCGACCAGGCTTTCGGTTCTTCCCTGCTCTTCTACCTGCGGCGTCAGATTGACCTGGTGAACGGACGCACTACCTCCATGTGGTTCGGGTCCACCTTTCCTGACGCGCCGAAGATCTTTCTGAAGGATGGCGACCTGTTACAGAAGTGGAATGGAAGCGGGCGGGTGTTCCTCTTCGTGCCGGCCTACGAGAAGAAGCGGGTGGACAAGCTGTTGCCGCACAAATACGTGGTGGCGGAAGTTTCAGGCAAGTTCATCTACAGCAACCGTCTCTGACTCGTGAGCCAGCTCCGCGGCCGCCCCGG
>DASVBI010000073.1:0-3430 GCA_036375915.1 Terriglobales bacterium
GAGTTACGTCCGCCTGTTGCTGGCCAGCGGAGTGGGGTCGCTAGCCGGCGCGAGTCAATCTTCATTTCAACCTGGCGTCTGACCACCGCCACGCACCTTAGCGTGGAGATAAACAGCAGAGCGAGTGATGCCGCAATCGGATCATCGGTTTAGTCATAAGCTGCTGTTCGGACTGTTGCTGTTCCTAGTGGCTTCCGCCGCCTATCTCTATCCCTTTCCCCAACCCAACGTGCTTTATGCCGGAATAGTGCTGTTGCACACGCTGGGTGGCGTGCTGCTTGCGATTCTACTGGCGCCGTTCTTGTTACGGCGGCTGCGCACGCAGACCCTGACCGGGAAGGCGGGATGGCTGCTGCTGGCAGGGGGTGCAGCCATTGGGCTGGTGCTTATCTACACCGGCACGCCGCGCGAAAAGTGGGTATGGCTCTACCTGCACCTCGTGCTGGTGCTGGCGGCGGTGGCGCTGCTGTTCGCCGATTGGGCGGGAAGACGAGGTTGGCTGAAGTCGCTCCCGGGCGCGGTCGTGGTGCGGCCGGTAGTGGCGCTGGCCGTGCTGGCAAGCCTGAGCGCGGGCGCCTGGTATCAGCGCAATGTCAACTGGCAGAGCAGGGCGCGCATTCAGAATCCAGCGGATGCGCCAGCCAGTATGAACAATGAAGGCGACGGCCCCAAGGGGCCGTTTTTCCCGAGTTCGGCGCAGGTTTACGGCGGGCAGAAGATTCCCAGCAAGTTCTTCATGGAGTCCGATTCCTGCAAGCGATGCCATCAGGACATATACCGCGAGTGGTACAGCTCGGCCCACCACTTCTCGTCCTTCAACAACCAGTGGTACCGCATGAGCATTGAGTACATGCAGGACGTGGTGGGCACGCGGCCTTCGAAGTGGTGCGGCGGGTGCCACGACCCAGCCGTGCTTTATAGCGGCATGATGGACACGCCTATCCGCCAGATTGTGCACACGCCGCAGGCGCAAGCGGGCTTGGGCTGCATGATGTGCCACTCCATCGCGCGAGTGAAGAGCACGATGGGCAATGGAGATTTCTACCTGGAATACCCCCGGCTGCACGCGCTGGCGGCCAGCAAGAACCCGGTAATCCGCACGCTGCACGACTTCCTGGTGAACCTGAATCCGGAGCCGCACCGGCGGGTGTTCCTGAAGCCATTCATGCGCAACCAGACGGCGCAGTTCTGTTCGGCCTGCCACAAAGTGCATTTGGACGTGCCGGTGAACCATTATCGCTGGGAGCGGGGCTTCAATGAATACGATAACTGGCAGGCGAGCGGCATTTCCGGGCAGGGGGCGCGCTCTTTTTATTATCCGGCGAAGCCGGCGGAATGCCAGGACTGTCACATGCCCCTTACCCGTTCCACGGATGCGGGCAACATCAACGGATTTATCCATTCCCACCGCTTTCCGGCAGCCAATACGGCTCTGCCTACGGCGAATGAAGACGCCAAGCAGCTGCAGGTGGAAGAGGACTTCCTGAAGAACGGCATCGTGAGCGTGGATATTTTTGCGCTGTCTCCGGATCAGCCCGGAGCGGAAGGGAAGAAGGCAATCGTCGCGCCCCCGCCCGGAACCCCGCAGCTGGCCACCGAATTCGCCGTTGGCGAGGAAGCGGAATCCAACCTGCCACGGGGCCAGGTGGGCGAAGTGCGGCCGATTACTGCGCCTCTGAACCGGGTGTTGCCGGCGTTGCGGCGGGGCGACACCGACCGCGTGGACGTGGTGGTGCGCACCAAAAAGGTCGGACACTTCTTTCCCGGCGGAACGGTGGACGCATTCGACACCTGGCTGGAGCTGAAGGCCACCGACGAGCGCGGCCAGGTGCTGTTCTGGAGCGGCATGGTGGAGGACAACGGCAAAGGGCCGGTGGAACCGGGAGCGCACTTCTACCGCTCGCTGCAGGTGGATGAGCATGGGCACATCGTCAATAAGCGGAATTCCTGGATGACGCGCTCGGTGGTGTACGTCCACCTGATTCCGCCGGGAGCTGCCGACACCGTGCATTACCGATTGCACATCCCGGAAAACGCGGGTGACAAGATCACCCTGCATGCGCGGCTGTGCTACCGCAAATTCTCCTGGTGGATGACCCAGTACGCATTTTCCGGCTATCCCGATTCCAGGCAGGGGACGCACCAGGTGACGCCCGACTACGACGACACGCATTACCTGCTGGGCGGGCCGGTGCATGATGTTTCGGCCAAGGAACAGAAGATTCCCAACCTGCCCATCGTGGCGCTGGCCGAGGACGAAATCACGTTGCCGGTGGTTTCGCGCAGCGCGCCTCAACCTAAGCCCCAGGTGGCGCTCCAGGCGGACGACTGGCAGCGCTGGAACGACTACGGCATCGGCCTGCTGCTGCAGGGAGATTTGAAGGGAGCGGAAGCGGCTTTCCAGAAGATAACGGAGATTGACCCCAAGAATCCGGACGGCTGGGTGAACATGGGCCGGGCCGCGGTGCAGGAAGGCGACCTGGACCGGGCCCGAACGGTGCTGGAGAAGGCGCTGAGGGTTGCGCCGAAGCTGGCGCGAGCGCATTTCTTCTACGCCCAGGCGCTGCGCGAAGAAGGGCATTACGACCAGGCGGAGCAGCACCTGCGCACCGTGCTGGCGCAGTATCCGCGCGACCGGGTGGCCTTGAATGACTTGGGGCGGACTCTCTTCCTGCAGCGGCGGTACAAAGATGCGGTCAAAGTGCTGGATTCGGTGCTGGCGATTGACCCGGAAGACCTCATGGCCCATTACAATCTCATGCTTTGCTACACCGGATTGGGCGACGTGAAAGACGCCCATGACCACCAGGTGCGCTATTTGCGCTTCAAGGCCAATGAAGCGGAGCAGACCATCACCGGACCCTACCGGCTGTTGCACCCGGAGGACAATAATGAGCGGCAGGAGATCCACGAGCATGAGTCCGTGCCCCTGGCGACGCTGAGGCAGGCCGCGCATTACAGCTACGAAAGCTCGGCGGGAGCCGGCCGGTGAACTGGAGCACAGGGGCTAAAGCCCGGCAACTTTTTCCCTGGCGGGTCGCACGGCTGAGAGCGTGCGCTTCCACGGCAATCCGAAGCCTGATTTTGAATGATGGCTGGTGTGCGGCTGAGGGCAGCTCAGCGAACAAGGCGAGCTACGCTCGCCCGCGCGGCCGAGGGGGGCCGTGCCACCATATTCTTCTTGGCCTAGCGCTCCTGTGGCTCATGGGAACGTTCGCGGCGGCACAGAGCAAACCGCAAATTCACTTCACCGACATCACCGCCCGGGCGGGCATCCGCTTCATCCACAACAATGGCGCCTTCGGCAAAAAGTGGTTGCCGGAAACCATGGGTTCGGGCTGCGCATTTATTGACTACGACAATGACGGCTGGCCCGACATCCTGCTCATCAACTCCGAAGATTTTCCCGGGCACAAGATTCACGGACCCA
>DASVBI010000192.1:0-4152 GCA_036375915.1 Terriglobales bacterium
GCTGGCGATTACCAGGTCATAGCCGCCCCGCATCTTCTCCCACATTGTCGGCAGCAGCTCCGGCGGATGCTGCAGGTCGGCATCAATAACCCCCACCACTTCCGCCTGGCTGCACTTCCAGCCGTCGCTGATGGCGCCCGCCAGGCCGTGCTCCCCGCGGCGCACCAGCAGCCGCACCCGGCCATCCTGGGCGGATAGCTGCTTCACAATGTTTTCCGTGCCGTCCTGGCTGTCGTCGTCCACTACAATAAGCTCATAGGGCACGCCCAATGGGTCCAGGCTGGCCCGCGCCCGCTCCAGTAGCCGGCCAATGTTGGCGGCTTCGTGCAAAGTCGGGACCACCAGGGCCAGGCTCCCCGGGGCATGGCTGCGGGAAGCGGCCGGCGGGCCGCCGGTCTCAGTGAGCACTTTTTCCATGGCGCGGAACTGTTCGGCCTTCGCCCAGTGTGGCGCATTGGCCTGCCGGATTCAAGCCGCTAAAGGTATTTGCACCCAGGTGCGGAAAATGCCATCCCGCGCCGCCCGAGGCTGGTGTAGCCTGAAGCTTAGAGACCCCGGGCATCATCCATAACCATAGAAACCACGTGCCTGATCGTCAAAAACCGTCTCTGGTGTTCGACGAAATCTTTCGCTTCGCCTACGACACCTTCTGCAGCAACAAAGTACGCTTCCTGCTTACTGCCCTGGGCATGATGATTGGCACCGCCTCCCTGATTCTGGTGGTGACCATCGGCATGACCGGCAAACAGTACTTTCTCCGCCAGATCCAGGGCATCGGCTCCAACCTGGTCTGGGCGGAGTACGAGGGCGGCAGCCAGCGCGTCAACGCCGAACCGCCTGACCCCCTCACCGTCAACGATATGCAGGCGGTGCAGGAGCAGGTCCCCGGCATAGTCGCCGCCACCCCCGTGGTCAACCTCAATGACCGCATTCCTATCGGCGGGGGCAAGGAACGCGAAATTCTCATCCTCGGTGTTAACCCGGAATACCGCTTCATTCGCAACATCAACGTCCTCGCCGGGCGCTTCTTCGATAACGAGGATGAGCAGGCCCGCAACAAGGTGGCCGTGCTGGAGGAGAAGCTGGCCGACCGCCTCTATGGCTCGCAGGATTTTGCCATCGGTCAAACTATGAAGCTGAGCGGCCTTCCCTTCACTATCATTGGCACCTTCAGGGAAGGAGTCGAAACCTTCGGCCAGACCGAGATCACCCAGGACACCATCCTCATCCCTTACACCGTCAGCCGTTATTTCACCGAAAACGGGAGTACCGTCAAACAGATTTACTTCAGCGTTGCCGATATGGCCGATGTGCCCCGGGTCACCGACCAGGCTCATAAGGTCATCCAGTCGCGCCATCGTCCGGAATCGGTATACGGGGTCAGTAATCTCACCCAGGTGCTTACCTTGGCCGCCAAGACCGCCAATGCCCTCACTCTGGTCCTGCTGTTGACTGCCATGGTGGTCCTGCTGGTTAGCGGCATCGGCATCATGAACATTATGCTGGCCACGGTCAGCGCCCGTATCCGCGAGATCGGCATCCGCATGGCGGTAGGCGCCACCCGCGCCGAAATCCGCTTTCAATTCCTGGTGGAAGCCATCATGATCTCCCTCGGCGGCGGACTGCTGGGCATCGTCATCGGCTTGGCCTTGCCCTTCTCCGTGCGCTTTCTCAGCACCTACCGCCTGCCGGTCTCCGGCTGGTCGGCGGTGATCGCGCTCGGGGTCTCCACCTTTGTGGGTGTGCTCTTCGGCACCGTGCCCGCCACCCGCGCCGCCCAGCTCGACCCGGTCGAGAGCCTGCGCCACGAATAAGCCCCAAACTCTTCTTCACCACAGAGACACAGAAACCACGGAACGTGCGCGAGCTCCAGCCGGGCCAATGAAATTATCGAGTGGCTCTCCATGAAAAACATATCTTGCAGAGAATCGCTGTCTTCACCACGATCGTGCGGCGGAACCCTGCCCGTTTTTTGGGCACACCCCGCAAACCCGTATCCCTCTTGCGCTTTCGCGGATATCCCGCTCCCTTTTCCACAAAACTGTTGAAAACAGATTCTCTGCTGAGCTGAGAGCTGGGAACTGAGAGCTGAGAGCTGGGAACTGGGAACTGGGAACTGGGAACTGGGAACTGAATTTAAAAGGGCTGCGGCTTTGGTTATGCTCCAGCTGCCAGCTCCTGCGAGGGAGCCGACTGCCCGGATACATGCACCGCCACAGCCCCTGGTGCGATTACCGCTTTCGCGGTTCCAAACCCCAACTGCTCCTCGCAGAGCCGTCGGTTTTTTCCGGTCTGGCTGCCCTTCCGGTCACCCGTTCGAGCATATCGCCCGGCTTACTTCGGACTGGCCTGTTTTATTTTGCCAACCCTTTCAGCCATCGACGCAGGCGAAGTTAAAGGCTGTGCTGTTAACTGTCAACGCCCGTTTTTGGTGCAATTGTGGAAATCCTGAGCAAAACCGCCCCTCAATCCCATTCTGAAACTGCATAATTGCTGCTCCTGCCGAATTGCCTCCCATGGCTGCCTCTTCCGCGCTACGATTTGGGCAGGTGATGTCATTACCCGCCCCCCCGCGGGCCCCAAGTTCGGCCCTGCATTCTGCGAGGTGTTGCCATGGCGCAGCTGGAACCGCGACCTGCGCAACCCATCGCCTCCGTTCCTTCCCTGACCGGCCTGACGGTCAGCCGATTTCGTATTGGTGAGCGCCTGGGCGGCGGGGGAATGGGCGAGGTGTATCGCGCCCGCGACAGCAAGCTCGGGCGCACTGTCGCCCTCAAGCGCATGGCCCCGGCCCTGCGCGACGACCCTGCCTCTCGCCGCCGCTTCCTCCACGAGGCCGAACGCACCTCCCGCCTTAACGATTCTCATATCGCCGCTATCTATGACGTCCTCGAGCAGGGCCAGGACATCCTCCTGGTCATGGAATACGTCGAGGGCGAAACCTTGCGCCAGCGTCTGCGCCGCCCTCTTACTCTGCAACAGTTCCTCGAAATCGCAGTGCAATGCGCCCAGGCCCTTGTGGCCGCTCATGAGCACGGCATCATTCATGGCGATATCAAGCCCGAAAACATCATGCTCACTCCCGCCGGTCAGGTGAAGGTCCTCGACCTCGGGCTGGCGCGCCACCTCCCCCGTTCCGATCGCAGCTCTACCATGGATCGCTTTACCACCCTTGCCGGCACTCCCGCCTACATGGCTCCGGAGCTCTTGCGCGAGGAAATTCCCGACGGCCGCGCCGACCTCTTCTCCCTGGGCGTTGTCTTTTACGAAGCTCTCGCTGGCAGGAACCCCTTCCTCACCGGCACCTTCATTGCTACCAGCGAGCGTATTCTTCATCATCACCCCACGCCCGTCTCTCTTCTCAATTCCCACGTGCCTCCCGCACTGCAGGCCATCGTCACTCGCCTCTTGGCCAAGGACCCGCGCCAGCGCTTCACTTCCGCCTCCGAATTGCTGGCTGCTTTGCTGACCCTCCAACCTCAGTCCCACACCACCAGCGTCTGCCTCACCCCTCTCCCTCTCCGCCGCCGCCTCTGGATTCGCTTTGCCTCCGCCTTCCTCGTTCTGGCCATGCTCACCTTCGCCCTGCGCTCGCCCGCGATTTACCGCTGGCTGCACCCGCCCGTGCTCCAGCCGCGCAGTTCGGTCCTTATCGCCGATTTTGACAATCCCGGCCATGAGCCCGTTCCTGACCAGGCCCTGCGTGAGGCTCTCACCATCTCCCTGCAGCAGTCCCGCTACTTCAATGTCTACCCTCGCTCCCGCATGTATGAGGCTCTGCAGCTCATGCAGCGCGGCGATGCCACCCGCATTGACGAAAATCTGGCTCGCGAGATCTGCCGCCGCGAAAACGTGCCTCTCCTCCTCGCCGGCAGCATTGTCCGTCTTGGCGGCTCTTTTCAGATCACTCTCCGCGCTCTTGACCCCGCCCGCGACGAGCTCCTATTCGCCGAAACCAGCCGCCCCGCCGATACGCCTGCCCTTTTTGCCCAGATGGATGCTCTCGCCTCCCGTATGCGCTCCCGCCTCGGCGAATCGCTGGCTGGCATCCGCCGCAACAGCCGCCCTCTTGCTCAGGTGACCACCCATTCCCTCGACGCTCTTCAGCTCTATTCCCAGGCTGCCGACCTCACCGCACAGGGCAAGCCCGAC
>DASVBI010000267.1:0-3350 GCA_036375915.1 Terriglobales bacterium
CGACCCTGCCTCCCCGCACGAGCCTGGGCCAAGGCCGGCATCAGCTCTCCCGCTCCACCAGCAACACCTTCTCGGCGTTGTCCACTTCCTTGAGCTTGACCTCGATGATCTCGTTGTCGGTGGTCTGCACCATGCGGCCCACATAGGTGGCCTCAATGGGGAGTTCCCGGTGGCCGCGGTCAATCAAAACGCACAGCTGCACCCGCCGGGGCCGGCCGTGCACGAACAGAGCGTCCATGGCGGCCCGGGTGGTGCGGCCGGTGTAGAGCACATCGTCCACCAGCACCACGTGCTTGCCGGTGGAGGAAAACTCCAAATCCTTTTCCTGCACCACCGGCTTGTGGTCAATGGTGGAAAGGTCGTCGCGGTAAAGAGTGATGTCCAGGCTGCCCACGGGCACGGGCTTGTCTTCGATGCGTGCAATCAGTTTGCCCAGGCGCTCGGCCAGGGGCACGCCCCGCCGGCGGATGCCCACCAGGGCCAGGTCCTCCACGCCATTGTTCTTTTCCACAATTTCATGGGCCAGGCGCACCAGGGTGCGCTCAATTTCGGAGGCGGACATCAGTTGCGCCTTCTGGCGCAGCTTGGGGGGGCGGGGTACGGGTTGAGCAGTCATCGAAGCGGCATGATACGCGGTGGTGCGGCTTGAGCACAAGGACAGTGGCTACGTCGTTAGAAGCATTTACCCCCGAGCACGCCGAGATAGCCAAGGCGACTATTTGAAGAATCTTCTCGCCGCTCTCGGCGTACTCTGCGGTGGATTGTCCTACAGCGAGCGCGTCTCTCTTTTACGGGAAATTGTGGCCGCCATGGCGCCGCCCAGGGTGGAGACGGCCACGAAGAGCACCAGCATCAGCACGATGCCCAAAACAACCAGCATGCGCATGCCTTCCGGGGTCAGGAACTGCTGCACCATCTGCTGCGCCTCAGGATTACCGCTTCGCGCCGCCGAGGTTTTCAAGGCCTGCTCCAGCGCCGCCCGCAACTGACCGCTGCCGCGCATGGCCAGCAACTGCACCAGGGAAAGCAGGCCAAAGATGACAAAGCCCATCAACCCGGCCATGGCGCCCAGGCGCGCGCCCATTCCGGCAGTCAGGGTGCCAAGGTGGTGCCGGCGATAGAGCACCACCGCCAGCATGCCGCCGCCCAGCATCCAGGCCAGGAACGCCAGTTGTGGCACTCCCGTGGCCAGCATGAGGATCAGCGCCGCCAAGGCTCCCAGCCCGGCGGCCAGGTTGGCGGCCCGCCAGGCACGCGACCACGCCACCTGCCCCAGTTGCGCCAGCGCCACCGGATGCGGCGGCATGCGCCCCTCAAGGATGGAACCAGGCGGGGGTACCGGCGCCGGCTGTGCGGCGGTCATAACCCTGATTTGCGGCGCGCTGCATTGCGGGCAGAAGGGTACTCCGTCCTCTACCGGCTTCCCGCACCTGTGGCAGGTATGCTCCATCAATTCCAAGCTAACAGCCGCAGAACGGGAGATGCAAGAAAGCGGGAGTCAGTAGATACGCGGCGATTGGCGGCAGCGCAAACCGGCAGAGGAACTTTTTCAGCAGGCGAGCTATCATTTCGAACGACGGAACCAGATATGCTTCGATCTTCGGAGGTCAAAGCCTATGGTTGGCTGGCGCGCTATTACGATGACCTCTTCTTGTCTTTTCGGCCGATTGATTTAGCGCGTGAGCGCATCCTGAAGCGGATCTTGCCCCGGGTTCGAACTGCCTGCGACTTAGCGTGCGGCACGGGAACCACGGCTCTGATTCTGGCCCGCAAGGGCCTCAAGGTGTACGCCGTGGATCTGTCTCCCGCGATGTGCCGGATTGCCCGGGAGAAGGCCCGCCGCGCGCGCCGGCCCGTGCGGGTGTTGCGCGCCGACATGCGCAATTTCCGGCTGCCGGAGGCGGTGGACCTGATCACCTGCGAATTCGATGCGCTCAATCACGTTCCGCGCAAAGCCGACTTGCGACCGGTGGCCAAGGCTGTGCACCGTGCCCTGGGCCCCGGCGGCTACTTTTTCTTTGACGTTAACAACTCTCTTGGGTTCGAGCGGTATTGGTCGGGCGCCGTCTGGTTCGAAAAGCCGGGCGTGGTGGTGGTGATGCGCAATGGCCATAACCGCCAAGCTGACCGGGCCTGGTGCGACATGGAGCTCTTCATTCGTGAAGGGAGCCGCTGGCGCAGGCATCAGGAACGGGTGGAGGAAGTCTGCTGGACCCGTAACGAGATTCGCCGCACCTTCCAAGAGGCAGGATTCGATCAGCTGCGCGCCTGGGATGAGGCTCCCTTCTTTGGGAAGAATTCGCCGGTCGGTCCGGGCTGCCGCACGGTTTATCTTGCGCGCAAGGCGCTGAACTGAAGCCCTTCACAGTTGAAGCGGCTTTCTAATATCAGCAAGGCCCGAACTGACTCCCGACTCCTGACTCCCGGTTTTACATGGGCTGCGATTCGCCGCGCGTGGCCACGTACACAATCGCAAAATCGCTGCCGTTATCCTTGGGCTCAACCGCCACCAGATGGAAGTTGTCGCTCATGCCGGCTTTCAACTCCACTCCCTTTCCGTCGCCCTTGTCGTCGCCGCAGGTGAGCGGCTTAGGCTTCTCGTCCTTGTCATGGCCGAAGTCCATTTCGGCATCGTGGCCGTGTCCCTTGCACTCCAGCACCTTGCCGTATTTCTGCAGGTCCTTTTTGTAAAAGGCGATCACCTTATCGGGCGCGTCCTGGGTGTGATAGCCGATCACCAGCACCTTCACCCCGAACATGGAACTGGAGATGTTCACGTTGGCGGCATTGTGATCGTCGCCCTCTATCTTGGGCTTGGCGCCGGGATAAACACTTAGCCCGACCTGCGCCGGAGTGGGATTGGTGCGCACCTGCAGCGCTCCCAGGGGAGTGCGGATATCCACGTTCTTGTTCTCGCCCTTGTCGTCCACCTTCATGCTGCAGGCGGCCAGCACCAGCAGCATCGCCGCAGCCGTTCCTAACGCTGTTCTAGGGATGAGTTGCCGCCACATGATTACCTCCTGTTGCCGCCGCCCCCGCAGCTTTCTCCAATCCCGTTCCGCGCTGGGCCACCTGGGGAATGGTGACTGGCAAATGCCCGCGCACGGGGATTTCGCCGAACAACGCCTTCACCGCGCTATCTTCACTGACGCTGGCGTTGGAAAAGGTGCACATGTAATTTGCCACCTGGGGAAAATCGCCGGCCACGTAGGGATTGCCTACCGCCACCACCATGGTCTTCGCTGCGGCTGCCTGCAGAATCTTGCCCAGCAGTTCGCCGCGCGCGTCGCTCAGCCCCACTGTGTTCTCCACCTGTCCGGCCACTTGGACCGCCTTGCCCGCGGTGGGTA
>DASVBI010000400.1:0-2739 GCA_036375915.1 Terriglobales bacterium
GCCTTCCGGCGCTGCGGCGTGCTGCGCGTGACCTCCATCGCCGACTTGTTCTATTTAGCGGACATTCTTTCCAAGCAGCCGCGCCCGCAGGGCCCGCGCCTGGCCATTCTGACCAACGCCGGCGGGCCGGGAGTGCTGGCCACCGACGCGCTTATGGGGCTGGGCGGAGAACTGGCGCCGCTTTCGCCGGAGACCATGAGGGCCCTGGACGAGCTGCTGCCGCCGCACTGGAGCCACAACAATCCGGTGGACATCCTGGGCGACGCCGGACCACAGCGCTACGCCAAGGCGCTGGAGATCGCCTCGCGCGATCCCAGCATTGACGGCCTGCTGACCATCCTGACGCCGCAGGCCATGACCGACCCAACGCAGACCGCGGAGCAGCTCAAGCCCTACGCCAAAACCACGGGCAAGCCGGTGCTGGCCAGCTGGATGGGAGGGGCGGAGGTGGCGGCGGGCCAGGACATCCTGAACCGCGCCGGCATTCCCACGTTTCCTTTTCCCGACACCGCAGCCCGGGTCTTCTACTACATGTGGCGCTACAGCTACAACCTGCGCGGCCTGTACGAGACCCCCTCGCTGCCCGCCGATGGCGAAGTGGCGGACAGCAAGCGCGCGGGCGCCATCGTGGAGCGGGCGCGGCAGGCGGGGCGCACCCTGCTGACCGAACTGGAATCGAAGCAGGTGCTCTCGGCTTACGGCATTCCCTGCGTGCCCACGGTGCTGGCCATCAGCGAAAACGAAGCGGTGGAGCGGGCGGAGGAGATCGGCTACCCGGTGGTGCTCAAGCTGCACTCGGAAACCATTACCCACAAAACCGATGTCGGCGGGGTGCAGCTGAACCTGCGCAATGCTGACGGGGTGCGCCAGGCCTTCCGCGCCATCGAGGCCGGGGTGCGGGAGAAAAAAGGCGCAGACCACTTCCTGGGCGTGAGCGTGCAGCCCATGGTGAAGCATGAAGGCTACGAGCTCATCCTGGGCAGCAGCATTGACCCGCAGTTTGGCCCGGTGCTGCTGTTCGGCACCGGCGGACAGCTGGTGGAGGTGTTCAAGGACCGGGCGCTGGCGCTGCCGCCGCTGAACAGCACGCTGGCGCGGCGCATGATGGAGCAGACCAGGATCTTCCGCGCCCTGCAAGGGGTGCGCGGGCGGGTGTCGGTGGACTTGGCCGCGCTGGAAGAGCTGCTGGTGCGGTTCAGCGAGCTGGTGGTGGAGCAGCCCTGGATCAAGGAGATAGACATCAACCCGCTGCTGGCCTCCGCAGAGCGGCTGCTGGCGCTGGACGCGCGGGTGGTGCTGCACGAGCGCGAGGTGAAGGAGGAGGAGCTGCCGCGGCCGGCCATCCGTCCCTATCCGCTGCGCTACGTGGCGCCGTGGCGATTAAAGAACGGCGAGGAGGTGATGATCCGGCCAGTGCGTCCGGAAGACGAGCCGGCGCTGGTGCGCTTTCATTCGGCGCTCTCCGAGCGCAGCGTGTACCTGCGCTACTTCCAACCCATGAAGCTGAGCACGCGCACCGCGCACGAGCGGCTGACCCGCATCTGCTTCCTGGACTACGACCGGGAGATGGCGCTGGTGGCCGAGCATCGCGACGGGCGCAGCGGGCTGGCGGAAATTGTGGCGGTGGCCCGGCTGAGCAAGCTGCACGCGGTGAACGAAGCCGAGGCCGCCATTGTGGTGAGCGACGACTACCAGCACCAGGGGCTGGGCACCGAGCTCTACCGGCGATTGGCGCAGATTGCGCGCGACGAGAAGATTGCCCGCATTGTCTCCACCATGCTGGGCGAGAACCGGGAGATGCGCGCCATCTGCCAGAAGCTGGGCTTCCGCATCCACACCGACCTGGAGGAGCAGACGGTGAAGGCGGAGCTGGAGGTGGGGTAGGGGCGACAAAGAGCAATTGGCCGTTGGCATTCGACCGTAAAGTGTGTGGGGAACAGCGCCTCGACCGCCCCGTGCCATAAATCTCACCTCCCACAACCGCTGTCATGTTGAGCGAGGGCGCACGCCCGAGTCGAAACACCCCTACGCCGTTACAAGCCCCCGGATGCTGCAAGGCAGTTTCAACAGAGAACTCCCTGGAGCGGCAGATGAGAGTTCTGAAAACGCGAGGTCCTTCGACTCCGTGGTCCAATTCCGCAAGGCGGAATCGGACCACTTCGCTCAGGATGACAGGGTGGGAGTAGCGGGGTGCGTACGGGCGGGAAGGCCTCGCGCTTCCAACCAGTGCGATGAATACCCAGGGTAACAGCCGCCAGCCGATGTCACGAGAGCGGGTGCCAGCGCTCACCGCAGCCGCTCACCACCAATGTCATCCTGAATGAGGATGGGGCGAACCATTCCCCATCCGAGTGAAGGACCTAGGCATTTCGCAGCGCAGAAAACCTGCTACGTGTACATCCTGACCAACCGCTCTCGCACCCTGTACACCGGAGTGACAAGCAACTTGGAGCAGCGGGTGTGGCAGCACAAGCACCACGTCTTTCCCGGGTTCACGGCACGGTACAAGCTGGACCGATTAGTTTATTTCGAGCGGTTTTCCCGCATTCACAGCGCCATCGCGCGCGAAAAGCAGATCAAGGGTTACACGCGGCTGAAAAAGATGGCGCTGATCGTGGCGCAGAATCCGACGTGGAAAGACCTGAGTGAAGCATGGTATGTGAAGCATCGCTTCGAGCCCGACCGCGCGGCCTGAAATGCATAGGTCCTTCGGTCGCGCTCGCCGCGCAAGCGCGGCTC
>DASVBI010000527.1:0-4037 GCA_036375915.1 Terriglobales bacterium
CACCTCTGCACCTCCGGCGCCGTGTTGCTGGATGCGGGCGCGGCCGGCTGCGACAGCATGCGGTCTCTCTCTTCCGGCGGCACGATGCTCAGCGGCGCTTGCTGGCTCAGTTGCAGCGCCCGGATGTATGCGATGATCGCCCACCGGTCCCGCGCCGGTATCTGCGCCGCATAGTCGGGCATGGCTCCAAATCCGTTCGTGATCACATCGAAAAAGTGTCCCAGCGGCGCGTTCCGCAGCCGGTCAATGTGGTACGACGGCGGCCGCCGGTACCCGCGCTGCACGATCATTCCGTTCCCGTCTCCCAGCCGCGAGTGGCAGGGCGCGCAATAAATGTTGTACCGTTCCCGCCCCCGCTCCAGCACTTCCCTGGTCGCCGGAAACGGCATCTCGTCCCCCGGATTGCCGTTGATCATCCCACTGTAAAAATAGGAGTCGGCGCGCAGCTCTCCCCGCGCTATGGTCCCCGGCTCCAGCGGCCGCGATGACCGCAGGTCGCTGTAGAAGTCGCTCATGCGCAGCGGCTTGAACCGCGGCTGGTCGTGCATGTCCAGCCGGCATCCCGCCCCCAGCCCCAGGGCCAGCAGCAGCCCGGCTACGCTGCTCAGCTTCTGCCGCCGCTTAATACGGCACCTCCGAGACTCCATGCCCTCCCAGTCCCTCCAGAAAACGTCTGGTCGCCGCCAGGTCAAAGCGCGGGTCGGCCGCTTCAATGCACAGGAAGAACCGGTCCCGCGTGGCGAATGCGAAACGCGGCGCGTGAAACAGCGGATGGTACGGCATGGGCAGCCCGTTCAGTCCCAGCATTCCGAACAGCGCCGACAGCGCCGCGCACAAAATCGTCACCTCGAACGTCACCACCAGGAACGCCGGCCAGGAGTTGTACGGCCTGCCTCCGGAATTGATGGGATAGCTCACCGCGCTCATCCACCACTGCATCAGGTAACCGCCGGCGCACCCCAGCAACCCCCCGATCAGCACCACCAGCGGCATGCGGTCGCGCTCGAAGCCCATCGCCTCCGCCAGCCCTTCCACCGGGAAGGGGCTGTAGCCGTCCATCTTGCGGTAGCCCTCCTCGTGCGCCTTGCGCGCCCCCAGCAGCAGGTCGGTGGGATTGTCGAATTCGGCCAGTAAGCCGTAAACCGGTACCAGGCTCATCGCTCGACCTTCACCTCCGCCTCCGGCAACAGCTCCCGCAATTCAAAAATCGAAATCATCGGCAGCACCCGCAGGAACAGCAGCATGCACATGAAGAAGAACCCCACCGTGCCCAGCAGCGTGAACCAGTCCCATTTGGTGGGGTAGTACATGCCCCACGATGAGGTCAGGAAGTCGCGGTGCAGGCTGATGATCACGATCACGAAGCGCTCAATCCACATCCCGATCAGCACGTCCAGAGAAATCAGGAACAGCCACCCCGGGTTGCGCCGCATCTTGGGGATCCAAAGCAGCTGTGGAATCACCACATTCATGCAGATCAGCGACAGAAATACCCACCAGTACGGCCCGTGCGCCCGGTCCCAGAACTGGTACATGTCATATTTATTGCCTCCCAGCCAGGCCATGAACGGCTCCATGATGTAGCCGTAGGCCACAATCAGCCCCGTGGCCAGCATGATCATCCCCGAATTTTCCAGGTGCCGAACGGTCACGAAGTCCTCCAGCCCGTAAAAGTGCCGGATGGGAATGGCCAGAATCAGCACCATGGCAAAGCCGGAATAAATGGCGCCCGCCACAAAGAAGGGAGGAAAAATGCTGCTGTGCCAGCCCGGAACCACCGCGATGGTGAAGTCGAAGCTCACCACCGTGTGCACCGAGAGCACCAGTGGCGTGGCCAGCCCCGCCAGCAGCAGGTAGGCCGTGTGATAGCGCTTCCAGTGCCGCGCCGAACCCCGCCACCCCATGGCCAGAAATCCGTAAATGGTCCGCGCGTAGCGGTTCACGGCGCGGTCCCGCAGCGTGGCCAGGTCGGGAATCAGCCCCTGGTACCAGAACAGCGCCGAAACTGTAAAGTAGGTCGAAACCGCGAACACGTCCCACACCAGCGGGCTGCGGAACTGTGGCCAGATGTTCATGGTGTTGGGATAGGGGAACAGCCAGTACGCCAGCCACGGCCGCCCCATGTGCAGCACCGGGAACATGCCGGCGCAGGCCACGGCAAACAGCGTCATCGCCTCGGCAAAGCGGTTGATGGAGTTGCGCCACGATTGCCGCAACAGCAGCAGGATGGCCGAAATCAGCGTCCCCGCATGCCCGATTCCCACCCACCACACAAAATTCACGATGGCGAAGCCCCAGCCCACCGGGATGTTGATGCCCCAGATCCCCACCCCCTGGTAGAACAGGTAGGACACCGCGAACAGCAGAATGAACGCCCACAGGCTGGCCAGCCCCACCCCCAGCAACCAGCCTACCGACACCGGACGGGTCAGCACGATGGAGCTGATCTTGTCCGTGATGGTGGCAAACGTGTACCCCGGCGCCATCACCGGCGGCTGCCCGTGCCGTTCGCTTATGTCCTCAACTCGATCCTTCTGCTCCATGCCTTAGTTCTGCTCCGCCGGTGGGGGCAGCTCCGGGTTGGGGTTATTGATCGCCGCCAGATAGGTCGTCCTCGGCCGCGTGTTCAGTTCGGCCAGCAGTCCGTAGTTGCGCGCCGTGCCCTTCAGCTTGCTCACCCGGTTCTCCGCGTTGTTGATGTCGCCGAAAACGATGGCGTCGGCCGGGCACGCCTGCTGGCATGCCGTCAGCAGTTCCGTCTCCCGCACCTTCCGGTTCTCCCGCTCCGAGTCAATCCGCGCCTGCGTGATCCGCTGCACGCAATACGTGCACTTCTCCATCACTCCCCGGCTGCGCACGCTCACTTCCGGATTTCTTCCCATCTTCAGCTGCGGCGTGCTCCAGTCCTGCCACAGCATGAAGTTGAACCGCCTCACCTTGTAGGGGCAGTTATTGGAGCAATAACGCGTCCCCACGCAGCGGTTGTAAACCATGTCGTTCAGGCCCTCGCTGCTGTGCACCGTCGCTCCCACCGGGCATACGTACTCGCAGGGCGCGTTCTCGCACTGCATGCACGGCACCGGCTGGAAGTACGCCTTGGGATTGTCCCGGTCTCCTTCGTAATAGGCGTCGACCCGGATCCAGTGCATGCGCCGCCCTTTGTTCACCTGCTCCTTGCCCACCACCGGGATGTTGTTCTCCGACTGGCAGGCGATGATGCACGCGTTGCAGCCCACGCACGCGCTCAGGTCAATGGACATGCCCCAGGCGTAGTTCTTGTACTCGTAGTTGTAATAAAGCGTCTCGTCCTTGTCCGGGGTTTCGTGGTGCCGCAGGATCACTTTCGGATCCTTGCCGTATTCCGCTGCCGTCGCCGAAATCACCAGATCGCGCGTCCCCAGTTCCGTATCCATGCTCTGCTGGCCCTGCGTGCTCGCCAGCACGTAGCTGTCGCCGGTTTTGCGCATCTGTACCGCCGTGCTCCAGGGCTCTTTCATGGTGCGGATGCGGTACATGTCGAAGCCGAAACCCGTTCCCGTGCGCCCCGCTTTTCGCCGCCCGTAGCCCAGGAATCCGGTCACCACATTGGCCGGCTGACCGGCCTGCACCCACACCGCCGCCCGCACCGTCCGCTCCCCAATCTTCAACTCCACCACATCGTTGGGCTTGAGCCCCATCTGCTGCGCCGTTTCCACCCCCACCAGCACCCCGTTGTCCCAAGTCAGCTTGTTCACCGGCTTGGGCAGTTCCTGCAGCCATGCATTGTTGGAGAAACGTCCGTCGAATACCGAGGGGTCGGGCCGGAAGTTGATCTCCAGCTGGGGTGCATTGCTTTGCGGTCCGGGTCCGAAATCAATATTCTTCAGCTGCACTTGCCGAGGTGGGTAAGCCGTGCCCGCTATGAACCCGTCATGCACCGCCGGACGCCAGAAGCCCTCGAAGTCCACCGTCGGCGCCGCTGTTGCTTTGCCTTTGCCGCCGGCTGCCGGCGCCGGCGCCGCCTGCTTCTGCAATTGCCGCTGCCAGTAGGCGCGCAC
>DASVBI010000423.1:0-4903 GCA_036375915.1 Terriglobales bacterium
TGGCTACCCTTAGCGCCTTGCTGCCGCAGGCGCACGGCAGGTTCAGGTCCTTGCTAGGCCTCAGTTTCCTGAGGGCTGGGCTCTTTCTGGCCGCCGTGCTTGCCGCGCTCGGTGCGCTGGTCCTTGCCGCTTCCGCCGGCCCGGCGGGCGATGCTGCTCCCGGCGTGGTTCTAACCGCCATCCTGATCGCTTGTATATGGCTGGTCTGGTCACTGCTCAACTGGCTGCTCACCCTGGCCGCCATTTTCGCGGTGCGCGACCGGCAGGATACCTTCGGAGCCGTGGCTGCTGCCGTGGATTTGGTTCGCAGCGCTTTCGGCGATGTGGTGCTGACCGGCCTGCCCTTCGTGCTGCTGCACTATCTGGCTCTGGCTGCGGCGGCCGCAGCCGGGGTGTTGGTTTTCGACCTCATGACCTGCGTCTCTCCGGAAGCCGCCTGGGCGCTGGTGGCCATTGCGCTGGGCTATTTCGCCTACGCGGATTTTCTCTGCATCACCCGCTTGGCGGCCTATTTGGCTCTGGCGGGGCCGAGCGGAGAAGCCGTCGCCCCCAAACCGGCTCAACCGGCGCCCCAGGGTAGCCTCTCGCAATTATCGCCGCTCCCCGATGCCGGAAACGGCAGCACCCCTCTGCTCCAGTCCTGACTCTGTAATACATTTAGCAACTACCCCTCATTGGCCTGCCAACTATCACCTTCCCGACTCCCGACTCCCGACTCCTGACTCCTGACTCCTGCTTTTTCCTTTACACTACTATCATCCTTCTGGCACATTAGACCGTGGAAGCCCAATCCATCGTCGTCCTCGATTTCGGCGCCCAGTACTCGCAGCTCATCGCGCGCCGCATCCGCGAACAAAACGTTTTCTCGGTGGTCCTGCCCTGCACCGCGCCCATTGACGAGATTAAAAGTTATGCCCCGGCGGGCATTATCCTGTCCGGCGGCCCCAGTTCGGTTTATGACCAGGATGCGCCCGCCGCCGATCCCCGCGTCTTCAGCCTGGGCCTGCCCGTGCTCGGCATCTGCTACGGCCTGCAGCTCATGACCCATGTCCTGGGCGGCAAGGTCCGCCCCGCCGGCAAGCGTGAGTACGGCCACGCCACCGTGGAAATTCTCGACGGCTCGCGCCTCTTTACTGGCCTGCCCAAATTGCTTTCCGTCTGGATGTCGCACGGCGACGAAGCCATGGAGCTGCCCCAGGGATTCCGCCTCATCGGGAAGACTCCCAACGCGGTGGCCGCTATCGAGAATCCGGAAAAGAAGATGTTCGCCGTGCAGTTCCATCCTGAGGTGCACCACACCAAGCTGGGCACGGAAATTCTGAAAAACTTTGCCTTTGAAATCTGCGGTGTCAAGCCCAGCTGGACGGCCCAGCACTTTGTGGACGCCACCGTGGCGCAGGTGCGGGAAACGGTTGGCGCCAAAGGCCGGGCTATCTGCGCTCTTTCTGGCGGCGTGGATTCCTCGGTCGCGGCCGTGCTGGTGCATCGCGCCATCGGCGACCGCCTGACCTGCGTCTTTGTCAACAACGGGGTGCTAAGAAAAAACGAATTCGAAAAAGTGCAGCAGAACCTGCGTGACAAGCTGGGCCTTCGTGTGGTGGCGGTGGACGCCTCCCAGCGTTTCCTGGCGCGACTGGCGGGGGTGACCGACCCGGAGAAGAAGCGCCACATTATCGGCAACGAGTTCATCGCCATCTTCGAGGAACAAGCGGAGCTCATTCAGCGCGAGCAGGGACACGTGGAGTTCCTGGTGCAGGGAACGCTTTACCCGGACGTGATCGAATCGCGCTCCGTGCGCGGGCCCTCGCAAACCATCAAGACCCACCACAACGTCGGTGGGCTCCCGGAAAAGATGAAACTGCGGCTCATCGAGCCCTTAAAGGATTTGTTTAAGGATGAGGTGCGCAAGATCGGCCGCGACCTGGGCATGCCGGAAGACATCCTGCAGCGCCAGCCCTTCCCCGGCCCAGGGCTGGCGGTGCGCATCCTGGGTGAGGTCACGCCGGAACGCCTGGCCCTGCTGCGCGAGGCCGATGACATCGTGGTCAGCGAGATCAAGCGCGCTGGGCTCTATACCCGCATCTGGCAATCCTTCGCTGTGCTTCTACCCGTGATGTCAGTGGGTGTGATGGGTGACCAGCGCACTTACGCTTACACTTGTGCCATCCGCGCCGTGCACTCCGAAGACGGCATGACTGCCGATTGGGTGCCCCTGCCCACCGAGGTGCTTAAGACGATTTCCAGCCGCATCGTCAATGAAGTCAAGGGCATCAACCGCGTGGTTTACGACATCACTTCCAAGCCGCCGGGCACCATCGAGTGGGAGTGAAGAGCAGCGCTTAGCATGCCGCGGGCGGATTCCAGCCCAGAAAATTGTTTTCCACACATTCACGCCGGTAGCCCGGATTCTTGCCGGCTTAAGCGCGGCCTCGTGCCCCAACCGCCTCAGAAACCATCCAGCCACTCTGGCCAGCTTAGTCGCTGCGGAGCTATGATCAACCCTGATGGCGACCAAGGTCCTCTTCTGTCCTCCTACTTATTTCGAAGTGCGCGAGGTCAAGAATCCCTACATGCGCGGCCTGCTGCAGGTTGACCCAATGCGGGCTCAGCACCAGTGGGATTCGGTGTGCGACGCCTTTCGTGCCGCCGGTTTCGCGGTCGAACTCATTGACCCGGTAGCCGGCCTGGAGGACATGGTCTTCGCCGCCAATCCCGTCTTCGTGGGCCACCACGCCGGCGCCGGCCGTTTCGTGGTCCCCGGCCGCATGCGCTACGTCTCACGCCGCCTGGAAGTGGACCATTATGTGGAGTGGTTCCGCGCTCGCGGCTATAAAGTGATAGACATCGGCCTGGAGGACGATTTTCTCGAAGGCCACGGCGACCTGGTGTGGGATGCCGACGGCAGCAGGGTTTGGGCCGCTCATGGTTTTCGCTCCACCATTGGCGGAGTCGAAAAATTTGCCGCCGCCATGCGGCACATACACATTCCCGTTACCCCTCTGCAACTGCTGGATGAACACTTCTACCACCTCGACGCCTGCTTCTCCCCCCTGCGCCCGGGCGCCGCGCTTATCTACCCCGGCGCGTTCTCCGAGGAATCGCTGGCCGAAATTCGCCGCGTTATTCCGCGCGTTTACCCGGTGGACCGCGAAGACGCCCTCAAATTCGTGTGCAACGGCGTTTCCGCCAATGGAAAGTTCCTCACTCCCGCCCTGACCCACTGCCTGCAGGAGGCCCTCGCCCGGGAAGGCTTGGAGCCGGTTCTCCTCGACACCTCTGAGTTCCTCAAGTCGGGCGGCAGCGTCTGCTGCCTCAAGCTGTTCTTCGATTGACGTCCGCCGAGGCCATTGTTACCCTTACCCCCTGGCCTCCGCCGGTCCGGCCGGCGGCATCTCTGCTCTTCGGAGAGCATTCGAATTCCGCGTCCCTTCCGTGAGAGGGTCCCCCTTTGCGCTTGCGGCTCTGCAGTCTTTTTCTGGCGGTGGTTTCCATTGCCGGCATGGGATGCGGTGGCGGCTCGGCTGCTCCCACAGCTCCTGCGCCCCCTCCGCCCGATCCCAGCAGCGCGGTTGCGGTCTCGATTTCACCCGCTTCAGCCGACCTGCCCGTGGAAGGCACCCAGCAGTTCACCGCCACCGTCAGCGGCGCCTCGAATACCGCGGTCACCTGGAAGGTAAATGGCACGGCGGGCGGCAGCACTGCATCCGGCACCATCACCACCTCCGGACTGTATACCGCTCCCGCCAGCGTTCCGCCGAACGCTACCGTGCAAGTCTCGGCCGTCTCGCAGGCGGACACTTCCAAATCTGCCACCTCGTCCCTGACCATCACCCACGCGCAAATTGGCCACGTATTTTTGCTGGTTGAGGAAAACCACAGCTACTCCACCGTGATTGGCGCCTCTTCCATGCCCTACCTCAACAGTCTGGCCAGCCAGTACGGCCTGGCCACTAATTACTATGCCAACGCGCATCCCTCCATCGGCAACTACTTCATGCTGACCACCGGCCAACTGGTCACAACTGACGATACCTTCACCGGCGTCGTAAATGCTGACAACCTGGTTCGGGAACTGATCGCCTCCGGCAAGACCTGGAAGTCCTACGCTGAGAGCCTGCCCTCTGTCGGCTACACTGGCGGCGACAAGTATCCTTACCTCGAGCGCCATAATCCCTTTTCTTATTTCAGTGACGTCCGCAACAGCAGCGTGCAGCGCCAGAATCTCGTGCCCTTCACTCAGTTCGCCACCGACCTGGGCAACAGCCAGCTTCCTGTTTTCTCCTACATCGTGCCCAACGCCGAGCACGACGCCCACGATTGTCCCGATGGCGCCTCCAACTGCACCGATAGCCTGAAGCTCTCCACCGCCGATAACTGGCTGAAGAACAACCTGGGCCCGCTGCTCTCCAGCCCGGTGTTTCAGAAAGATGGCTTGCTGGTTATCGTGTTTGATGAAGCGGCTACTTCCGACAGCTCTGACGGCGGCGGCCATGTGGCCATGCTGGTGGTGGGGTCTGCGGTCAAGCCGGCTTTCCAGTCCTCAACTCTCTATCAGCACCAGAATACCTTGCGCCTGCTCGTCAACAGCACTGAGGCGGCAGCCGCTCCCGGCAGCTCTGCCACCGCCGGCGACATGTCCGAGTTCCTGCGCTAGAACTCCGGCCAGAGCCGGCCAAGTGTTCCGAAATAGACAACTCCGTGCTGGTTCTCACGCTCCAAGTACCATAGGACACGACCTGTGCGATCTGGCTTCCTTTCTTTTGCCCTCTCTCTTGCGCTCTCTTTCGGCTTAGTATTTCTCGGCGGTTGCAGCGGCGCTCGTAGCATGTCCACGCCTGCGCCTGCCCCCACCCAGGGCGCGGTTCCACAGTTCGGCCACGTAGTGTTGCTGGTGGAGGAGAAC
>DASVBI010000060.1:0-2621 GCA_036375915.1 Terriglobales bacterium
GTCGCGGAGGCCATGCTGTTGTGGGTGCCTCCACCCCTGGAGGCTTATCGAACGTTCGTTCTATATGATACCGACGCCCGCCGCGGAACGCAAGTTGTCTCGTACTTGCAAACGCCTTCCGCAGGAAGGCGTCATCCTGACGGCCTTCAGGCCCGAACCATCTCGCGTGAAGCGCTGAGATTTGCCATGTTGACACTACGCGCGGGCGGGGTGCCCACGCCACAAAGCTGACAAATCGTTGCGGGCGACCAGCACCGGAGCTCTTCTCTCCCCCGGCTCTGATCGCCCGCTGTTAGCTGGTTAGGTTGTTTGTTTGCCTGTCTATTTGCGCTCGGTCTCCTGCCGCACCTGCAGGACGGCTACACATGTCTGGCCCGCCGAAGCTGCCTCCGGCCACCACGCCAGCAGATCCAGCAATACCGTCGCGCCACGCAGGATCACATTCCCCAACCTCGTCGCGTGGCTACCGGCAATGCCAGTCCGGCCTGGTTCCTCTACCGGCCTGTCCTCCGGTTCTCCTGCCACTCGGCGCGGGGCATCGTGACCTTGCTCTTGCATCACGCCCCGACTTTAACCTCACACCCTGCACCCGTAAAGATTACGCCGGTGGCAGCGCTGGTTACGCGAGTCACCGGAAGGCGGTCCTCAGTTGATGGTTCATAGCTGTTCGCGGCGAACCCCGCGTTGCCGAGTCAACGACCAGGGACAAAGTGACAAACA
Organism: Terriglobales bacterium; assembly: GCA_036375915.1. Classification (GTDB taxonomy): domain Bacteria; phylum Acidobacteriota; class Terriglobia; order Terriglobales; family Acidobacteriaceae; genus JAICWP01. The sequence continues at coordinate 721 of DASVBI010000060.1, forward strand.
ACTGCGCTTCGGGCATCTGCACCTGGCGCTGCCCGAATCTAACCCCTTGCCAGAGAGAGCCATCCTTTTTCCAGGCAAAAATTCCCAGTGAGGTGAGTATGGCGCAATTCATCGACGACGTTGAGCAACTTCGCGAGCGTGCCCGCCGCAGTATCGAGGAAGGCCCGGTCACCGAATCCTATCGCGGCGATAAAGAACAAACCATTGACATTCTGAACCAGGCGCTGGCCACCGAGATCGTGTGCGTTCTGCGCTACATGCACCATTACTTCATGGCCACCGGCGTGCACGGCAAGTCGGTTGCCAGCGAGTTCAAAGAGCATGCCGATGCCGAGCGCGAACACGCTGACGGCATCGCCGAGCGCATTCAACAACTGGGCGGCAAGCCCGACTTCAATCCTCGTAATCTGCTGGAGCGTTCCGCCTCGCAATATATCGAAGGTGAGACCCTGGCCGATATGATCCGCGAAGACCTGGTCGCCGAACGCGTCGTCATCCAGGTTTACACAGAAATGATCCGCCATTTTGCCGACAACGATCCCACCACCCGCGTCCTCATCGAAGGCATTCTCAAGGATGAGGAGGAGCACGCCACCGACCTCACTGACCTTCTCTATATCGTAGACCCGGCCAGCGGCCGCACCGAGGGAGAAGATCCGGGGACCCACCCGCTGAACCTGCATCCGGAAGAAAAACGCGGGGAAGCCGGCACGCAGAAAGGCCGTGGCCGCACCCAGCAGCAGCGGTCCGATCAGAATAAGGAGCAGTTCGCCGGCCGCGGCTCAGCCGTCCCCTCTGAACGCCGCCCCCAGGCCACGACCCAAGCCGAAACTCGTGACGTGGAGGAAGCTCGTGATGTGAAGGAAGATGCGCAGACGGGCGGCAGCCGCTCTGTACACGTGACCAAGCCCAATCACAAACGCCGAATCGCCTAGCTGATGACTTGACCGGGGGGCGGGGCTCTGCTCCGCCCTGCTGGGCCCGGAAGACCTCGAAACCCGCGAAACTTTGAAACCTAGTTCTTAATCCCCGCCATCAGCCGGTCCGCCTCGGCTTTGTGCTCTGCATCAAGCGGCAATAGCGGCAGGCGTACCGGGCCTCCGAAGTAGCCGTTCAGGTCCATGGCATACTTCACGCCCGCAATGCCCAGGTCGGCAACCAGGCGCTTGGCGGCCTCGCTGATGCGCTGCTGCTTCTCCTTGGCCAGGGCATGGTCGCCCTCCCTGAAGGCCGCGTAAATCTCAAAGCACGCAGTCGGCGCCGGACAAGCAAAGGCCAGAATCGCGCCCACCGCGCCCAGCTGCAGCGAGGGTTCCAGTTGGTGCGCCGCTCCCACTGTCACCTGGAAGCCCACTTCCTTGGTCCGGGTCTTGAACCTCGGAGGCGCCTGCACCGCGGTTGCCGCCGAACCTGCCAGCGCCCCCACCGGCACCACATCGCCGTTGGCAGGAGAGGGTTCCATGGCCAGCATGCGTCCCGTAACCGCCGCGAATACCTCCGTCACGGTGACGGTGCGCTTCACCTGGCGCGTGCCCTCCACCATGCGGCGAATTTTCTCCAGATTGCCGCTCGACTCCTTGATGCCGATGATGTTGGCATGCTCGGCCAGTTCGATCACCACTTCTGCGGGAATGTCATAGCCGGTGGCCCCCGGGAAGTTGTAGATCATGATGGGCAATGGTGAGCGGTCAGCTACGGTGCGGAAGAACGTAGCCATATTGAGCGGATGCATTTGCGCCTTGAAGTAATGCGGGGTGCGCACCATGGCCACGTCGTAGCCCAGGCTGGCTGCGTATTCTGTGAGGCGCAGGGTTTCGATCGCGGACTCGATGCCCGTCCCGGCAATCAGCACTTTGTGCGGCGCCGCCGCCTCCCGCGCCGCCTTGAATACGTCGCGGCGT
>DASVBI010000582.1:0-2781 GCA_036375915.1 Terriglobales bacterium
GCCATGTACCGGGCCAAGCGGGCGGGCAAAGCGCGGTGTGAAGTCTTCGATACCGCCATGTACGCCACCGCGGTGCAGCGGCTGCGCCTGGAAACTGACCTGCGCAAGGCGCTGGAGCGAGGCGAACTGATCAACCATTACCAGCCAATAGTGTGGCTGCAGGGGGGCGCGATCGCGGGATTTGAAGCGCTGGTGCGCTGGCGGCGGCCGCAGGGGCTGGTGCCGCCGGGCGAGTTTCTTGCCGTGGCCTGCGAAACCGGGCTCATCAACGCTATGAACAAGGTGCTGCTGCGCCAGGCATGCGAGCAGCTGCGCTCCTGGCAGGCGCAGTTTCCGGCGCAGCCGCCGCTGGTAATGAGCGTCAATATCTCGCCCCCGGAGTTTGCGCGCCCGGAGTTGCCGGCGTCCATCCGCTCCGCCCTGCAACAGAGCGGGGTGGAGGCTGGCAGCCTGCAACTGGAGGTGATGGAGACCATTGCCATGGGCGACGCTGAAGCCGCCGACGTGCTGGCCAAGTTCAAGGCTTTGGGTGTGCGCTTGAGCATTGACGATTTCGGCACCGGCTACTCCTCGCTCAGCCGGCTGCAGCGCCTGCCGGTGGACTCGCTGAAAATTGACCGCAGCTTTATTTCCGGGATGGACCGCGACAAGGAAGCGCTGGAGATTGTGCGCATCATCATTACGCTGGCCCATAACCTGGGATTGAAGGTGGTGGCGGAAGGGGTGGAGACGGCAGAGCAGGCCAAGCAGCTTACCCAAATGGGATGCGAACTGGCGCAAGGCTATTACTTTGCCCGGCCCGCCGACCCGGAAGCCATCACGGAGCTGTTGCGGCGGAGGCTGGTGGGAGATTTGGAGACCGCGGCAGCAGCGACGGCAGGGGGCAAGAATTGACGATCGAGGAACTGCGATTGACGAATTGTCTGCGGCCCGACTGCTCATGGCGGTTCAGCTTGCTGGCTAGGGGCTGGCAGCTGAGTTAGCACTTCGGTAACTGGAGCACGGCGGCGACTCGCGGCAGAATTGAATTGCCATGAGCTCTGCGCCCACAATCTCGCCGGCCCCGGCCGGCGCCCCCTGGCAGGCTTCCGCTCAGGCCGCCTTGCAGCGCGCTATCGCATTGATTCGCAAGCATCCCTACCGCTTCGTGGGGGGCACTGCTGTGGCCGTCTTCATCATCGCCTTGCTGCCGCATCTGGTGGGCGCCAGCGCCAGCCTTAAGGTGCAGATGCAGCACAGTTTCCGTTCCGCCCAGGTGTCGGTCTGGGTAGATGGCGACTTGGCCTGCTCGGAGCACCTGACGGGATCGCAGCGCCGGCGCTTTGGCCTGCTGCCCGCCGGGATTGGCGGTAACTTTTCGCGCCTGCTGCAGGTTTCCGCCGGGCGCCACACGGTGAAGGTGCGAGTGACTTCCGACGAAGGCTACGATAACACCGGCACAGTCAGCGGCGATTTTCCGCAGGACAGCCAGGTGAACCTGCAGGTGATTCCTCGGCGCAGCGGCGACCTGGGCATGAACTGGCAGGGGATGAGCACGCTGGTGCCCGATTCCGGGCCCGCCTGGTATGTGAAATATGCCGGCTCGCTGCTGATGACCGCGGTGGGGTCGCTGGTTTCGGCGGTGATGGCGTACATCGTAAGAGAATTGCCCAACCTGTTGCGGCGGACCAGCGCGCCGAAAGCGTGATTGGGTAGCTAGTAGCTGGTAGTTGGCAGTTCGTGGACAATATGCGGCGCCAACTACCAACTACCAACTAGCAGCTACCAAAGGCGCTAACCTTAGACCCCACTTTCACGTCCAACGGCATCAGGGCTACTATGTTCGAGACCATGCTAGAGTCCGCGCCTACTCTGCCGCGACGCCGTTTGGGATGGCTGGCTTCGGCAGCCGTTCACGCCGCGGTGCTGGCCTGCGTGCTCTACCGTCCAGCGGCTATTTTTGTTTCCCCTCGATTTGCCGCCCATGGGAAGGGTGGGAGCGCGCAAGTGGTGTACCTGACCGCGCCCTCGGATTTGCGCGCCACGCCGAGGAGCGATGAGCTGACGGCGCCGCTGACCGCGCCTTCGGCGGGGCCGCTGCGCATTACGCGGCTGAGCAAGAAGGCGAGCCCGGGACGCAACCTGCACCCGGCACACCCGGCGGTCGCCGGCGGCTCCAGCTATGGCTCCATGCTGGAAGGGGCCGTGGGGACGGAGGTGCGTCCGGCGCTGCCCCAGGTTTTTCCTGATCCGGATGTGGACCGCACCAGCCTGCCGCCCAGCGTGAAGGGCGACGTGATTGTGGAGATTACCATTGACGAGCGCGGTAACGTGGTAGAGGAGCGGCTGCTCACGGTCGTGGAGCACAGCGTGGACGAGAAAGTGATTGCCGCGCTCAAGAACTGGCACTTCCTTCCCGCCACCTCAGACGGCGTGCCCATCCCGTCCAAGCAGGATGTGCATTTCCATTTCCCCAGCTAAAAGCAATAGCTCACCGCAGAGGACGCAGAGGACGCAAAGGAAAACAATTTCAGATTGACGATTGCCGATTGACGATTACACCGCTGCGCGTGGTTTTTTCAATCGTCAATCGAAAATCGTAAATCGTCAATTCCTTCGTGTCCTCTGTGGTGAAAAAGGTCAGGCGATTTTGCGCAGCACGAGGGCGGAGTTTTTGGAGCCAAAGGCGATGCAGTTGCAGATGGCGTGCTCGATCTGCGCGCGCCGCCCGGGCTGGGGCACGTAGTCCAGATCGCACAGGGGGTCGGGAACATCCACGTTAAGGGTGGGGGGAATCCGGCC
>DASVBI010000641.1:0-7350 GCA_036375915.1 Terriglobales bacterium
GGCATGGTGCCGCCGGTACGATAGGGGTCCTTCGACTCGGGCTTACGCCCTCGCTCAGGATGACAGCCTAATAGTGTTTGGCTGGGAGCTGAGAGCTGACAGCCGTATCCCCGACGGCCGAGTGCCGATGGCCAGCGCCGCTACGCAGCGCTGCCCAGGGCAGACTTGGCCTGTTCCGCCAGCTTGCCGAAGCCGGCCGGATCGGTGACGGCCAGCTCGGCCAGGATCTTGCGATCCAGCTCCACCCCGGCCTTCTTGAGGCCGTTGATCAAGCGGCTGTAGCTGAGGCCGTGCAGCTTGGCGGCGGCGCCGATGCGCACGATCCACAGCGAACGGTACTGGCGCTTTTTCTGGCGGCGGCCGGCGTAGGCGAACTTGAGGGCGCGCTCCACCGACTCTTTAGCTGAGCGATAGAGCTTGGACTTTGTCAGGTAATAACCGCTGGCGCGGTCCAATATCTTTTTGCGCTTGGCACGGCGCTTGGTGCCACGTTTGACGCGAGGCATGGTGTGCTCCTTTTATGTGCCGGCGTTAGCCGGTCCAAAATAGCGGTTGGAGGCAGGATCATGGCCTCTTCACGCGCTGTGTCGTCCCTCGCGGGACTCGGACCCGCTGAGGCCCGATTTTTCCCGGCACTCACCCGCCGGGCTATGTACTACCGTCCCTCACGGGACTCGCTTTAGCTGAAAGCTGATGGCTGACAGCTAGTACGGGATCATGCGCTTGATCTTGCGCAAGTCGGCCTTGTCCAGCATCACGTCCTGATCGAGTTTGCGCTTCTTCTTGGTGGTCTTGGTGGTCAGGATGTGACGGGCGAAGGCGTGGCCGCGCTTGACCTTGCCGGTCCCGGTCTTCTTGAAGCGCTTGGCGGCGCCACTGTGAGTCTTGAGCTTGGGCATAAATTCCCTTGTCTGTAATCGGGTGATCGGATCATCGGGTGATCTGGTGATCGAATCGCCCGGCGCGAGCACCTTGGACGCACACTGATCGCGCAGGCGTATCAGCGGCAAACTTTGATTGTAACTGAAGCGGGTTAATCTCGGGAAGTAGTGCTCCAGCAAACCAACATCCTTGCAGGGCAAACACAGAGCAAAGCGGTTAAGCACAACAAGTCTTGCAAGGTTTCTTCCGTGCCTCAACTGCTTCACGATGGGAGCCGAACTCAATACTGTTTCGTTCGTTCAGATACTCTGCCCACCGACAGCCAGGACGATGAAAGTGCGGGCGCCTTTTGCTCGCTATAAACGGTCCGTACTCGCTTTCACCTTCGGAATGTGGCTGCGAACTCCGATCGTGCTGCATGATTCAACACCTCAACGTCTTCCGTTCGCCCGATTTCCCGATCGTCCGATGGCCCGATTGGATCAGGCGGGGGCGGCCCCACCACCCGCGGCCTTGGGAGCGGGCGGAGGCGGCGCGCTGCTCTTCTCGGCGGCGGCCTTTTTGCCGGGCGCCAGGATCGCGTGCAGGGTGTTGCCCTCCTGGCGCGGCCGGAACTCGACGATGGCCTTGTCGCCCAGGTCTTTGACCAGGCGCTCCAGAATTTCCCGTCCCAGGCTCTGGCGGGTCATTTCGCGGCCGCGGAAGAAAATCGTGGCCTTGACCTTGTCGCCTTCCTCCAGGAAGCGCACCACGTGGTTCTTCTTGGTCTGATAGTCGTGCTCGTCCACATTGATGCGGAACTTGACTTCCTTGACGGTGATGACCTTCTGGTGCTTCTTGGCCTCACGCTCCTTCTTTTCCTGCTGGTAGAGAAATTTGCCGTAATCCATGATGCGGCAAACCGGGGGCTGCGCCGTGGGCGAAATTTCCACCAGGTCAAGATTTTTGGAGCGGGCCATCTTGAGCGCCTCCAAAGGAGGCAAGATGCCAATCTGTTTGCCTTCGTCATCAATCACGCGCACTTCGCGGGCGCGAATGCGCTCATTCATGCGGATAAAACGCTTGTCGATACAAACCTCCGGCCCTTGCAGGGCTAGTCAAGATGGAAAATTATAGCATGCAAGCGATAGAGTTTCCGGCCTTCATCGCCCCCGGACGGTCAGCTTTTCCGCTGCGCGGAAAAAACTGGCGCGGAAACCTGCTCAGTGTCGGCAATAATCCCCAGCAGTTCCCCATTGCTGACATTCTCGATGTGCGCCGCCACCCACAGGTTGGGCTGGTTACGGCCAGCCAATTGCACCTTGAGATAGTTATCGGTAAGCGCCTCCGTGCGCTCTCCGTCGAACGCGCTGAGCGTGATCGCCTGCAGAGTCTTTCCCACAAACGACTGCTGAAACGCCAGCTTCTTCTGCGCCGCCAGTTCGCGCAGCACACGGTTGCGCTCCTGCGCCACCGGGCCCGGAACTTGCTCCGGCAACTCGGCGGCGGCCGTACCCGGACGCGCCGAATACGTGAACACGTGCAGGTAGGTGAAAGGCAGTTCTTCAACCATGGCTCGAGTCTGCTCGAACTCAGCTTCGCTTTCCCCGGGAAAGCCCACCATCACATCGGCGCCGATAGCCGCTGCCGGCATGGCTTGGCGAATCTTGCGCAGCCGCTGTGCGTAATGCCAGGGCCGGTACTTGCGGTGCATGCGCCGCAAAATTCGGTCGCTGCCCGATTGCATGGGCACGTGCGCGTGCTTGGCGATGCGTGGAGAGCCTGCCGCCAGTTCAATCAGTTCGTCGCTCCAGTCCATAGGCTCGATGGAGCTGAGCCGCAGCCGCTCCAGATCAGTCTGCTCCAGGATGCGGCGAACCATGGCGGGAAAACGCAGCTGCGGCCGCAGGTCGCGACCCCATCGTCCCAGGTTGATGCCGGAGATGACCACTTCCCGGTAACCCGCCGCCACCAAATGACTTACCTGGCCGATGATCTCGTTTAGCGGCAGCGACCGGCTGCGCCCGCGGACATAGGGAATCACGCAGAACGAGCAGCGGTTGTTGCACCCGTCCTGCACTTTCAGGTTGGGCCGGGTGCGCTCGGAAAGCGCGTCAAAGACGGGAGCTGCCAGCAGTTCGGTATGGGCAAAAATATCACCGATCAGGAGCGAAGCGCCCGGTGAGCTCGGTTCCTGCAAGCTCTTCAAAGGAACGAAGTTCATTGTCTCCGCGCGATGCTTTGGCAAGCCGTCGCAAGCCAGGTCGCTGCCGACAAGCTCGGCAATCTGGTGCTTATGGGAATTGCCCACCACCCAGTTCACCCCCGGCAGGGAGGCAATCTCCTCCGGCGCGCGCTGCGCGTAACAGTCCGTCACCAGAATGCGGCAGCCGGGGTTGGCGCGGCGAATGCGGCGGATAGCGGCGCGCGCGTCCTGGTCGGCGGCTGCGGTCACGGTGCAGGTGTTCAGCACCACCACCTGCGCTTCGCCGGGCGCGGCCGCCCGTTCCAGGCCCTGGGCCCGCAGTTGCTGCTCCAGGGCGGCGCCATCCGCCTGGGTAGCGCGGCAGCCGAAGTTCTCCACGTAAAAGCTGGACACGGTGCTATTATAGGCGGCGCTCGCCACCATAGCAGGAAAGTAGCTGCTCGAAAACCAAAAGCAAGTCACTGGCATCCCATGAATTTTCCGCTATAGTGGGGTTTAGGAGAATCTATGAAACGCCGTATCCTGCTGGTGGACGACGAACTGCCTATTCTGCTTACCCTCAAGGCCGTCCTGGAGATGAACGGCTTTGAAGTGGTGACCGCTGCCTCGGCGCGCGAAGCCGAAGGCAAGCTGCGTTCCGGCGTCTATCACATGGTGATAACGGACATGCGGATGGAGAGCGAAACCTCCGGTTATGACGTGATTCGTGTGGCTCGCGAGCAGCCCTATAGCCCCGCTACCGCCATTCTCACCGCCTATCCCGCGCTGGGCAGCGACTGGCAGAGCCGCGGAGCCGAATCCCTCCTGGTCAAGCCGCAGGGCACCGAGGATTTGCTGCGCCAGATCGAAGTTCTTCTTATCCAGCACGAGGATAAAAAGCACGCCATTCACAACGCGCAGGCCCGCAATGCCGCCGCCACTCCCGAAGGGGCCCACAGCCGGAAGGTCAGTTAAACCGCTAAGTGCCTGATTAGTTTGCGATTAGTGCTGTTTTAACAGGGCAGATCTGAGAAGTCTGGTCGGGTTTAACCGCCTTCGGACACCACTCCCGCAATGCAGCGTTGGGATATAAGCCCCCGGCGTTGGCAGACACGCTCAACCCCCGCCTACCGGAGCAAGCGTTAAGAGCCCTCTTCCTGCGGCCCAGTCCTAAGCGGTAGCGGCAGTGGTACGCCGCTGTTGGAAGCACTCCCGGCAAAATACTGGCCGTCCCTGTGTCGGTTTGAAGGGGACAGTAGTTTCCTTGCCGCACTGTGAGCAAACCGTGCGTGTTTCCACCCGCGGATAAGTGGCGCCTGTGGGCGGTGCCCCGCCTAAAGTCGCAACTCTTTTGGATTTACACGGCTTGCAGCGCTTGGGCTCGTTTTTGAACTGCTTGTCGAAGAAGAAGAGTTGCTCACCCGCGGTAAAGATGAACTCGGCCCCGCAGTCCACGCATTTCAGTACCTTGTCCTGGAACTCCATCGTGACACGCCCCCTTTTCGGACCCGATTAGCCACGAGGGATCGGCTAGCTCCGGTCCAACTACGCCCCCTGGGTTCGGCCCTCCGCGCACGGCTGAGGCGCGCGGTACAACATAAAGACCCTAAAAATGCGTGACCGCTAAGCAACTAATGGCCTTCGGAGCATAGGAGCGGGTGAAGGCTTAAAAATGGAAAGGCCGCTTCCTGGGAAAAAGCGGCCTGCTTTGAATTATTCCTGTTCTTTCCGCGCTTTTTTGCGACTGCGTTTGCGCGCTAATGCTTCCTTTACCCGCCGTTTTTCGCCAGGCTTCAGGTAGAAGGAGTGCCGCTTGACCTCCTTGATAATGTCTTCCTGCTGTACCTTGCGCTTGAAGCGACGCAGGGCGTTCTCTAACGATTCGCCCTCTTGGATTCTGACTTCCGCCAAACTGAATACACCCCCAACCTTGTCCCCGTTGGACCACAGTAGTTATGGCAAGGTTCCCAGCCCAAGTCAAGGGGATATGTTGGTTTTTTCAACGGTTTTCTGAGGCTAAATGCCCGAAATTGACCGTTTTTCTGCTCAAAATGCCAGGCGTAAAGCGAACTGCACCTGCCGCGGTGCATAAGCGTTGGTGGCCCGCAGAAAATTGCTGGTCACGCGATATTGTGCGGGGAAGTAATTGACCCCAAGGCGCTTATCCATTTGCACGAAGCGCCCGGCGGAATTCAGAAAGGCGTCGTCGTTAAGATTGACCCGACCATTCAAGCGATTAAGAAGATTAAAGATTTCCCCCAAAGCGGTCAGGCGCACACGCTCGCCAAGGTGGATTTCGCGGCTCAGGCGCATGTTGGTGGTGGTGTAATCCGGGCCCACAAAGGCGTTCCGACCGTAGCCCGGCAGGCGGTCATTGCTGCTGTTCAGGTCCTGGTTGGGATCGCCGAAAATACGTGCGTCCACGGGGCGGCCGCTGCCTGCGGTGACTACGCCGGAGAACTTCCAGTCGTTAAAGATGCGGCCCAGAAACTCCCGGCCTGCGTGGAAAGGCCGCGGCTCGGCTATCCAGGAGACCACAAAGCGGTGGCGCTGGTCGGTCACGCTGGAGGCGCGCTCTGCAGTAGGCGAATAGCTGTTCTGCACCGTTACTGGCCGTCCCACCACCAGCGCGTCCTGACCATCGTCAATGGCGTGGGCATAGGTATAAGCCAAACGAAAGTAGAAACCGTGGGTCATGCGCCGGCGCAGGGAAAACGTGAGCCCGTGATAGGCGCTGCTGGCCGCGCTTTCAAACACATTGACCGCCCCCAGTTGCGGAATGGGCCGCTGCAAGGGATTGATGCAGGGCGGCCAGGGGCAGGTCATGGAGTCCGAAAGCTGCCAGGTGGAGAAGGAATCCACGCTGTAGTAACCCAGCAGGTTGTTTCCGGAATCGTCGAATACGGGATAGCTGACCACCGTGGGTGCAGGCAAATTCATGTCGCGAGCGCGAATCAGGTTCTGCCCGCTGACGAAGAGGTAGGAGGCGCCCACCGCCATGCGGTTGGCGATTTCGCGTTCCACGCTCAGGCTGCCCTGCTGCACGCTGGGCGTCTGAAACGCAGGCGAAAATGCGGAAATCTCGGTGGAGAGCCGTCCCGCCACGCTGGCCGGGGCGGCGCAAGAGGTTGCGGTCAGGCCGCAGTTGAACAGGGGATTGGGATATGTGGGGAAGAGCTGCCGGTCGTAAAAGTCAGTGTTGCTCAAGAACAGGTGGGTGCTGGCAAGTCCGTTGTCGGTGGCGATGGAGGAGGTGTACATCTGGGGAATGCGGGTGTAGAAGAGCCCATAACCTCCGCGAATCACGAAGGGGCGTTCGTTTCCCAGAGAATAGGCGAAGCCCACGCGCGGGCCGACATTGTTGGTGTCCAGCGGCACTTTGCCTGAGTCCGGCCACAGCGGGTTCGTGACCAGGCCTTTGTGGGTGAAGGTCTGCAGGTCATAGCGCACCCCCAGGTTGAGGGCGAGGCGGTCGGTTACGCGGATCGTGTCCTGGGCGAAGGCGGAGTACTCGTTGGTATCGGGGTGGGAGAAGGCAGTGCCGAAATTCTGCATGTAGTAGCGCGGCACCCCATGCGCCCAGGCGCGCAGGGGCGTGAGTTCGGTGCCGCCAATCATGGGCGCGAACGTCCAGGGATTCACTTTGATGTTGTCGAAAATGTATTCCCCGCCGAAGAGAGAAGGGAAATAGTTGTAGACCCAGGTGAACATCACATCGCCGCCAAATTTCCAGGAGTGGCGGCGGCCGTCAAAACTCAAAGTGTCCGCCACCTGGAATTTATGCTCGCGGGTGCGCCGTGGCAGGATGGTGGAGCGTCCGAAGCCGTCCATTAAGTCGTAGATCTGGGTGAGGGGCGTGTCGGAGTTGCTGAAGGACTGCTGCAGGTCGCGGGAGAACTGCAGGCGCAGGTGGCTGATGAGCTGCTGCGAAAGCGAACTGGTCAGCGACACGGTGGCGCTTTCAGTGGAGACCCGCTCTTCCCCGTTGTCGCTGATGGCATAGCTGGTGACCGGGCTGGCGGGATCGAAAAACACATTGTTGCTGCCGTAGTAGCGCGAGGTGTTCAGGCGCGCGCTCAGGAAATGGCGCGGGCTCAGCGACCAGTCCACCTTGGCAAAACCGGTATTGCCCAGCAGTTGGGAGCGGTACTCGCCGCCCATCTGCGAGAGCCGGTTGGCGGCGGCGAACACCAGCGCTTTGTCATTGGCTTCGTAGTCGGGCGGGACCACCGGGTAATTCCCCGGCTGCGGTACTACGCTATATCCCCCGGTAGCGAACTGCACCACCGTGGGGACGTGAAAAA
>DASVBI010000456.1:0-9423 GCA_036375915.1 Terriglobales bacterium
TGTGGTCAATGTCAGGATCACAGTTCGGCATCAACCAAGGCTTGATGCAGCCGGTGGCGAACGGTGTAGATGACCCGGTCGGGTTGAATGCCTCCGCCGTCGCTTTGGCAGCGACCGTAACTCCGTTGGCTTCCCCCCCCAGCATCCGCGTCAGTGCTGCCGCCAAGAATGTCGGAACGACCCGGTGCACATTTACCTGCACCATAGGATCATGGGCATCATTGGTCGGGGATGGGGGGAACGTGATGTCAGCATCTGCGATATTGGCAAATTGGCCGAAGACTTTGTTCTGTGAGCCCACTCCTTCCACCTGCCGCTTAACCACCATCGAGGCTGAACCGCTCGTGCAGTTGGCCGTAGTCGTACAACCAGAGGTCACAAACACTTTGGCCCCGGCTAAAGCTGCCGCATCGGCAGCACGCTGGGCGTCCGTTCGCGCCACATAGAGCGTGAGGACGTCAATGGCAATGGCAGCCATACCCAGGAGCAGGAACAGGGCAGCGACTGCCAAGAGTAGTGTTGTACCCCGTTGCTTATCGTTTGTCTGTCGCCTTTTACGATTCATTCGAATGCTCCGCTTACAAGTTCTGCATGACCGCCTGCGGCGTGAGGACAAAGGTGCTCGAGTACGTAACACCGGGCGCCAACAACCCGATCACTTTGTGAAAGAAAAGGAAATGTGCTGGGTAGGAAACAGTGACTCGGCTCATGCTCACCTCACCGCCGTTCACGGCTACGAGGACATTCCGCTCCACGGTTATCGTCAAGTCGTCGGCGCACTTTTTTGCCGTAAAGGTCCAGACAAATGCTCCCGAATTCTTCCCTCCGTTCAAGCTACACCCCTGCACTACCTTGGCTTCCAGCAGGTAATCGAACACGGATTGCGCGACGGCTGTGGTGTTGGCGGAGGGCGGCCCATTAAATACCTCGGTGAAAAGTGTCTGCTGCGCTGCCTGACGGGCGCCCTCCCGTGCTGAATTGTCCAGCTTGTCCCGCAACGCGAAGACCTGTCCGAAATCGAAGGCGGCTATGGCGAAAACCAGGAAAACTGGTAGCACCACAGCAAATTCAACGATTTGTGAGCCCTCCTGCCTGCGGACGTGAGGACGTAAGCCGGAGGGCGTCGCTGCTCTACAACCAAATAGTCCCATTCGCATGCTGGTTACTCCTCAGTCATCTGCACGCTAGTCGCAACCGTAACGGGAGGAATCTTCAACAGCGGGCTAACATCGGTTTGCATCGAGAAGCTCAGTGGTACCCGATAGGCGTAACTGACCACGATGCCGCATTGCTGCGGCGGTGTACTGGTGTTGAGCTGCACGCCACGGCAGATCTGAATGTTGTTCGTCGTTGTGCAGCCGGTTGGGATACCTGTGGTGCAAAACGTCACGGAGCCTGGCGGTGAGTAGGGCTTGATGCTCGTGGGATCGATTCCGGCCACCTGCAACGAACCGCTGATTACATTTGCCACCTCCGTGTCATTAGGCGGAGTATTGGCCGGCGCACACGACGCGCAGGAGGGTGCCAGAGCAAAGCGCGCGCCTTCCCGCGCTGCACGCGTGATCGTACCGTAGATGCTAAGCGCGCGGCCACACCAGATCAGGGCGAACAGAAGGGCCAGGAATAACGGAAACACTACGGCGAACTCGGCCAGCTCTGCACCCTTCTCGCGTTCTCTGGATCGGGAAAGCATGCCCACACGCTTCCTCCCAGCTATCCGAAAACAAGTCATGTCCGAGGGGACCTCGCTCGCTCCGGTTGCTGTCCATTAAGTCTAGGGATGGCGGCTGCGTTCTAAAGAGCACAGACGTGCTACGAGGAGAGCGATCGCCGTCCCGTCTGCTGATCGGTCGGATGGCCAGTAATCGAAAAGGTAACACCCTTATTACCGGGTCAGAAGCGTGTCGTTCGCTCACCGTTCCGGCTGACTGAGTACACACCAAGGTGCCACACCACTTGTGAGCCATTCCTCGAGGCACTCGGTCACTCCTATGCTGAACCAAACCGCGTCAGGGAGTTATGGGGAAGATGGTGTGGCTTGCAACAGCAGTTGTCAGACGCGCTGGAATCTACAGCGTAACTCATCGAGCACATCGGCCGATTCACCAGGCTATTCTTCAACAGGACGAGATGTTTCCTGTCTGCCGCACATGCGGAATGGCGGCCGAGTTTGAGTTTGTGCAGCCGCTCACTGAATCCGACGACATCGAACACATCGGCTACGACCCGGATTTCATGGAATCAGTGCTGCAGGCAATGCCAAAGTCTGCCTAACCAATCCTTCATAACGTCCCCCGTATGCCAAGGGAGGCCGTCATGGATTCAGGCTCTTGCCACACATGCCAAAATGCCATTGGGATTATGGTGACTTCGACTGGGCTGTATCGCGCTTGTAGTCCTGAAAATTGGCGAAATTGCAATGCCCTGCATCGTTCCAGCCGGCGGGTTGCTGAGAACGCGTCAATTGTGCGACAAACGCGTGGCCGCCCCGTACGGACACTTCTTCGGAAAACGCGAGCTGTCGCCCGCTTGGTGCGGCAATCATTCACGAGATAGTTGGACCTTGGTGCGGGGTGAATCGCGGCGGGCTGTCTTCATCGCCGACATAGCACAATTCCGCTGGATTGTGTCGGCGTGAGGAAGTGGAGACAGGAGGGCCGGTAACTCGCATCAGCGGATTGGCAGGCAGCGACAATCCATCGAGCATTTTCTCACTAGATCTTTTGAATGGATTGTGTCCGCCATGACTCCGCGGCCAATAAGCTACCTGCATGGCGGGAATCAGCCCTGGCGCAGTATGTTTTCCGGGGGAAGGCTGCGCTTCCTGTATCACTTGGGGCCGAAGCGGTGGACTCCCCCGCCTTCTCGGCCCCGTTGGTCTATCAGATCACGACCGGTTACCCGCCAAGTGCGCTCGCGGTTTCCGAGAATACGTTGTTGGCTTGGGTGCCGATCAGCCGGATGGTGCCAACCACGATGACCAGGATGACGGCCAGCATCACCGCGTATTCTGCGATGTCCTGACCTTGATCATCGAACCATACTTTGTGCAGAACAGTTTTCACGTGTGTGCCCCTTTCCGAAGCCTGTGGCCAGAGGCGATTGAAGCGGCTCAATCGTACCAAGAGCAGTTTGGGTGATGAAACGGCACTAAAGTGCTAAGGCAAAAGCTGGAAGAGGCATGACGTCTAGGACTCTACCCCAAGTTTTTCTCGTTCTCCCTTTGCCCCCGGTTTCCGGCGCAGAACCTACCGGCGGGACTAGGGTCGACAGCCAGCGCTTTTTCAGCGGCTGCAGGCGGCAGTAGCTCTTAATGACGCTGCGCTGATCCTCAGTAAGCGACAGGAACTCCAGGCCGCACCGGCCCGTCCTGCGGTGCACCACGACATAGCGCACGATTGTGTCTACCCAGATGGTCTGTGTGGACGCGGGAATGTGCAACTCCATCGTGACCCTTATTGGACACTTACTCAACGTGTCCTACCAAGGGCCCCAGTGGCTGACAGGCGGTCCTCGGGGAACAGAGGCCAGTGTGTTAGAGTTTTTGATCCTCGCCTTCTTATTTCTCGCCTTCGCCTTGATGTATCCGGGGATAAGACCCACACGTGCGCCACGAACTTAGGAAAAAGCCGGTTCATCGGAACTTTTCCACCATTACAGGGAAGTCGGAGGTAAGCCACCTGAACGAAAAAAGGTGACGCCTATTAAGCGCCGAGTGTGGACAACTGGCGTGAACAGGATATATCGTACTTTAGGATCTGCACCGAAAACAGTGCAAACTTGTTATTTACGATAATGATTTCCTAACAATGTCGGCTCCCACGCCCGAGTAGACTCTGGTGATCGCCAAACCACCGAAAGGCTCGGGAGAAAGGAGCCGAACATGCTGATTATAGGATGTGATTACCACCCGAGCTTCCAACAAATTGCGTTTGTCGATACGACGACGGGTGAGTACGGTGGGCAACGCCTGGACCACATGGAAGGAGCCGGGCAGTTCTATCGCGATCTTCGCGCTTGCGGCATCGAGGCACGAATCGGGATGGAAGCCAGCGGGTACACTCGCTGGTTCGAGCAGCTGATGGCGGAGCTGGGCTTCGAGCTGTGGATTGGGGACGCGGCGGCGATCAGTCGCAAGCGGGTGCGGAAGCAGAAGACGGACAAGCAGGATGCGGAGTTGCTGTTGCGGTTGCTGATGGAGGATCGGTTTCCGCGGATCTGGGTGCCCAGCCGCGAGGACCGCGACCTGCGGCAGCTGCTCTGGCATCGCCACCGGCTGGTGCAGATGCAAACCCGGCTGCGGAACCAGTTGCATGCTGTGGCGTTGAACGAGGGAGTGCGGCTGAAGAAGCGCCTGTGGCGGCCCAAGGGACGGGCACAACTGGAATCACTTGCCCTGATGCCGTGGGCGAGCCGACGTCGGCACGACCTGCTCGGACTGCTCGACCAGGTGGACGCGACGATTGCCGAGTTGACGACAGCCATCGAGCAGGAAGCGGAGAAACGGCCGGAGGTGGTGCGGCTGATGACCCACCCCGGAGTGGGTGCACTCACCGCGCTGGCGTTCGTGCTCATCCTGGGCACTCCGGAGCGCTTCCCCAGAAGCAAGCAAGTGAGCAGCTATCTGGGGCTGGTGCCAACGGAAGAATCGAGTGGAGAACGCCGGCACCTGGGCCATATCAGCAAACAAGGGAGCACGCTGCTGCGCTTTCTGCTGGTGGCAGCAGCGCAGGTCACGGCACGCAGCGATCCCGACTGGCGGCACTGCTATCTGCACCTGGCGTTGCGACGAGAACGAGCCATCGCAAAGATCGCCATGGGACGGAAGCTGGCGGTGCGCCTCTACTGGATGTGGCGCAACGGCTGGGATTACGCGCAGTTGCCTAAGCTTGGTTCGCACGCGGGACAGCCCGGAAATCGCCTTGGCCGGCAGTAGAAGGCCGCGTTAATGATTGGGCATCCCGCTCCCCTCCTCGGAGGGGAGTCCGAAACAAGTAATCATGATCGCCTGTGCGATCGGAGAGATGGTTGGGTCGGACCAAGTTCCTGACCGGCAGATTACAGGCGAGCCTTTCGCGTTGGTGATGGCGAGTGTTTTCCAACTAGAGCGAAATGGCGCGCTCTCATGCGTGAACAGCAAAGTATGCCCAAAAAGTAGTTGACACCGCCGACATTGTTAGAGAGGGGATTTCTCGACCGATCATCGCGAAATCACGGTTTCCGGATGGCCGACGACTAGCTCCGAACTAACTGCTGGCTCCAACCCCTGACCTGCCAGACGATGACCGAGGTGGCCACAGTTTCGATCGTCGCGAAGAACAAGTACTCAGAAAGAGCAGGCGGCCTGCCCCATCCAGCCAGAGGCGGAACGAAGGTCCGGAAATCGCTCGTTATCGTGATCGTGTACCTGGAATCCGCTATGGCGCGGGTAACTTCCGGATTGCCGACAATGCAGGAGTTAAGGGCGTTTCTCAGTACTGACCTGGGCTGGGCCCGAGCAACGTCAAACAGAAGACTTCTGGGGAGTAAACCGCTTACTTTGGCTTTGCGTATTCGAATGTGGTTTGCTGCGGGACAAGAAACGCCCGCAGCGAAAACTAATACCGGATCGAGCCGATTGCTGTGATTGGCTGGTCCGATCCAGTCCGATCAGTGATGTAAACTCTCTCTCTGTCCTTGCACAAAGAAGAAAAACGGACGGGTCACATATCGGTTTCTCGAGAGGGAGATCTTCGATCATGCGCAACTTTTATCTCGCAGGCCTGTTATGCGGGTTTATCGGGGGGCTTTTCGGCGCCTATGTCCTGGCTCACGTCGAGCGCGTGGCCACCGGGGTGCATCTGCCAACAGCCCTAGTCGGGACGGAGCAGGAAGTCGTGTCCGCCCAGAGGATTCGGCTGATTGACCCCTCCGGCAGGGCGCGCGCGGAACTTGCAATGTCACCGGACGGAGGGCCGGGGATTTTCTTTTACGACACCAAGGGAAGAAGCCGGCTTGAGCTGGGACTGTACTCACCGGCCGAAAGTGAATATCCATTCGTGGTGCTAAACGACGAGCAGCTACGCGCGGCGGGTATTTTTCGCCTGTATGGCGGTCGCGAGACACCTGTAGTCGTGCTGAAAAACCAGGGGCGGGACCGCTCCATCTACGGTCTCAATCCCAATTCAACCGACCCGTTTCTGGTCAATTATTCCAGCGACGGCAAGAAAACCAGTGCCTTTGGCGATTTCTAAACGCCTCAAGGGCGAGACGAGAAGACCGCGCGCGGGAGGATCAGACCTACCGGGGCTTCCTCTTCAGGGAGAATGTTCATGACGCGGCTTCTTGAGACTGCTAAGCCGATGTCCAAGCGGATCATTATCGCTTTGGTTTTAAGTGTCGCGGTGATCGGCGGTGCGTTGCTTTGGCAGCACACACGCGAACCAAAGCTGACCAAGTATGTGCTCATCAACAGGACTGGCCGCCACGACTTCGATCTCGCGTTCCGGATGAGCCTCAAGCTGGCTGAGAACAAATCGGGAATCGAAAATGCTCTGGTGCTGCTGCCCTCGCTCCCGACAGGGAGGACCATTGAGGACACTGCAGCCGAGCTCTTCTCGAAGCTCCGGATCGGCGCGCGCCGCGACGGGCGGGGGATCCTTTACATCTACAGCGCGAAAGAAAATCTGCTTAAGATTGAGGTGTCCTACGCGCTGGAAGGCGACATTACCGACCTCTACTGCCACCAAATGGAAGAAGCGGCGAAAACGTACATGTTATCCGAGGTTCCGCAGGATTTCATTTCCGAGTTGATAATCACTACCAATCTGCGTGGCATGGGATCGAAAATCGAGGCGGGGCCGATGGAGCGGCCCGAGTGGCTTAATGCCGAATTCCTGTCGGGCGGGGCCGGCGCGCTCGTGCATGGATATAGCAGAACCCTGGAGGATTACACGCGCGCGATCCAGCATCTCCCGGACGCGCAGCTGACCGAGTTCAGACCGTCGAAGGACGCCGGCACTACAGCGCAGCGCTACTTGCTGTCATTGGCGACGGGAGTGGGTGACCCGCGGCTTCCACTACTGACGGAAGGAAGCCGGATTTTTCGCGCCGTGGTGCCGCGTGACGAAGCGCAGCAGAGGAGGATTTTCCAGTTTTTCCAAGCCGCAGCTCCGTACCAGCTGTTGTACGCCAGTGATCTAGCGCTCGTCGTGCCGCATCCTGGCAAATCTAACCTGCCGATTGTACTTCGTCGAGGCACAGACGGCTTGTGGTACGTTGATGAGCCCAAGACCTGGACCTATTTCCATCGCTTCGAAGACGACGTGAATTTCTTTGTGAAGTACGCCGACAACCCGTTTCTTCCGCGGCTGCGGGCGCTGCGCATGCCGCACATGGAACGCGCGATATACGGCGATCACGTGGGCACGCCCCCGCGGCCCAACTATCCCTTCGCCCTCGCGCAAGCGGTGAAAACGCTGGAAGGCCGGATACGGGCCGCGCCAAATGACGCAGCGAACGATGCTGAGCTCGGCGACCTGTACCTGTTCGAAATGAATTGGATTACGAAGGCGATCGCATGGTATGAAAAAGCTGAGGAGCTCGCCCCAAACGAGCTTAAATATCGTTGGCGCCTGATGGATCTATATCTCAACGACTCGCGTGCCGACAAAATGCTTGCAGAGCTCAAATTTATCTCTGAGCATCTGCCGAACGACAGGCAGACGCGCGCCTGGTATGAATATTACAAAAAGGAGTATGACTTCGGCGATTGAGAAGCGGATATGCAAAGCGAGGCCTCGCGGCTAATTCCGCCGCCGGCTTCAATGCGCTGGCGCTATCGCTTGCCCGGCCGGTTGGAAATTAACCCGTGGCGCCTGGGCAGCTCCAGGCGTGGCAGCAAAGTAGGCGTTGTTACTCTGAAAGCCCGACCATCGTGCCACCAGATTGTTGGGAAACAACTGGATGTAGGCGTTGTAGTCCTGGAGGGACAAGTTGTAGCGGAGGCGGGCGACGGCGATACGGTTCTCCGTGCCCTCCAACTCGCCTTGCAACTCCAGAAAATTTTCGCTGGCCTTGAGTTGGGGATAGTTCTCGGAGATGGCCAGCAGGCGGCCCAGTCCACCATCGATCTGGGCGTTAGCGGCCATGCGGTCTGTGGGCGTCCGGGCGTTGAGGAGGGCGGCGCGAGCGGCGGCCACATTGTCGAACACCGTCTTTTCATGCTGCGCGTACCCCTTCACGGTCGCCACCAGGTTCGGAATCAGGTCGGCGCGTCGCTGGAGCTGTACGTCTACTTCGGACCAGGTCCGCTTCATCTGCTCATTTTTGCGCACCATTTCGTTGCGCTGGCGCACGTAAATCCCGCCCCCGGCCAGGGCCAGCACGGCCAGCCCTCCAGCCCATATCGCCCAACGATTCATAGCCTCTCCGCGGTTCGATTCATTGCACTCGGGTTTTCCGGCGCCAGGTCGCCGATGGGGAAAGTCGCCGCCCGACACAAGCCGTGATTATTACATTTCGTCTCGGCAACGCGAGGATTTTATGGTGGCCCATAACGGCCTCCTATCTCTCTTGGAGACAGGCACTTGGTCACGCTCCAGAACTTCCGTTATGGGCTCCGCCCCGCGCGACGATAGACGGATTAGTAACGAGAAGTCGGCTAGTAGGACGTGATTGAATGCTTTCCGAGCATGAATGCACCCTTGTGGCCGGTCCGCTCCTCGATGGCCGGAAACTCCATCTTGGCCCCGCCGCCTCCTAATCAACATTTACTGCGCCCGAGCCTGCTAAAATCTCATCTATAACCGCGCATGTTCAAGCGACTGCAGCCGCTTTTCCCTTATTTCAAGAAGCACCGCTGGGGCTACGCCCTGGGCAGCGTTTGTGTGCTGCTGCAGAACGGCATCGCCGTCACCATTCCCCTGCTCATCGGCCACGCCATTGACCACCTGCGGCACGGCGTCAGCCGCCGCGGCCTTTTGATTGATGCTGCCCTCATCCTCGGGGTAACGTGCGCGAAAGGCGCTTTTCTCTTCCTTAACCGCAAGATCGTCATCAGCATCTCGCGCGAAATCGAGTTCGAGATGCGCAACGACATTTTCCGTCACCTGGAAAACCTGTCCTACTCCTTCTACCAGCGCACCCGCACCGGCGACCTCATGGCGCGCGCCACCAACGACCTCAATGCCGTGCGCAACCTGCTGGGGCCGGCCATCATGTACTCCGCCAATACCGTGGTGCTGACGCTGGCGGCTCTGTATTTCATGGTGCACATCAGCCCCTGGCTGACGCTCTGCGCCTTCACACCCTTTCCCATTGTCAGCATCGTGGTGCAGTATTTCGGGCGGCGCATTCACGAGCGCTTTGAGCGCATCCAGGCCATGTTCTCCGATATTTCCGCACGCGCCCAGGAGAACTTTTCCGCCGCCCGCGTCATTCGCG
>DASVBI010000553.1:0-6317 GCA_036375915.1 Terriglobales bacterium
GGGGTGACGACGTCCATGATCACGCCACCTTTGAGCATCTCCGCCAGCCCGGTTTTCAGCCGCAGGCTGCCACTGCCATTCTTCTCAGACATGGTCTTTTGCTCCTCATGCCTTAGGATACTCGCGGATTGGTCCGCAAAAAAGGTCCATTTAGTTGATTTCTGCTGTACCATTTAGACGTGCCCAAAAAGGCTACTACCCTGCCTCTGCCGCTGCCCCATCCGCCGCAGCAGGGGCCGCGCTTTCGCTGGTTTTACGAGGAACTGCGCTCTGCCATCCTGGCCGGCCGTTTGCAGCCGGGAGCGCGCCTGCCCGCCACTCGCGACCTGGCGCGTGAATATGGCCTGGCCCGCGGTACCATCGTGGCCGCCTTCGAGCAGTTGGGCTCGGAAGGCTACGTTGAGGGAAAGACCGGCTCCGGCACCTACGTCAGCCAAGTCCTTCCGGAAGACCTGCTGCAGGTGGGCGGCGTGAAGGCCCAGGGCAGCGCCCGCCGCCGCCGCCCGCAGCTCTCGGTATATGCCCGCCGCCTGCAGCCCCTGCCGGTGCTGGAGCGCGGCCCGGCACGCGCTTTCCGCGCTAACCTGCCCGCCCTGGATGCTTTTCCCACCGCCCTGTGGGCGCAAGTGGCCGCGCGCCGGCTGCGCCGCGTCTCCTGGCGTTTGCTGGCCGGAGGCGAGCCGCTCGGCTATCGCCCGCTGCGCCAGGCGGTGGCCGAATATCTCAATACTTCGCGCGGGGTGAAGTGCGCGCCCGAACAGGTGCTCATCGTCTCCGGGGTGCAGGAGGCGCTGGACCGCGCCGCACACCTCCTGCTCAATCCCGGCGACCCGGTGTGGATGGAGGAGCCCGGCTACCCTCGCGCAGCCATTGTGTTTCGCGCCGTGGGCGCCCGCCTCTGCCCCACTCCGGTAGATAGCGAAGGCTTCGATCTGCAGTTTGGAAAGCGGCGCTGGCGGCGCGCCAAGCTGGTTTACGTGACCCCCGCGCACCAATTTCCTCTGGGAGTGACCATGAGCCTGCGCCGCCGACTGGAGCTGCTGGAGTGGGCCCGCGAGTCCGGCGCTCTGATATTCGAAGATGATTACGACAGCGAGTACCGCTACGCCGGCCGCCCCATCCCCGCCATGCAGGGCCTGGACCGCAGCGGCGTGGTGATTTTTTCCGGCAGCTTCAGCGATGTCCTCTTTCCCGCCCTGCGTCTGGGCTATGTGGTCATCCCTCCGGATCTGGTGGACGCCTTCGCCGCCGCCGAATCCTCCAGCACTCACCATCCTCCGCCCCTGGAACAGGCAATACTCTCGGATTTCATCAACGAAGGTCACTTTGCCCGCCACATCCGGCGCATGCGTGAGCTTTACGCCGGACGCCTCGACGCCTTTCTTAAAGCCAGCCGTAGCCGGCTCGCCGGGCTGCTGGAGATTCCTCCCGTCGAAGCCGGCCTGCAGACCGTGGGCTGGATTCAGGGCAAATTCAGCGCCGAGCAGGCAGCGGCCGCTGCCAGCACGCGCGATGTGGAGGTGGTGCCCCTCAGCCGCTATTGCCGCGCCCGCAGGACCAAGGGATTGCTGCTGGGCTTCGCCGCCGTGGACGTGCCCGAACTGCAGAGCGGCGTGGAGCGCTTGGCCCGGGCGCTGGAGGAAAAACTAAATAGCTGACTAGCTACCTGGCTGACTGGCTCAGGCCGCTCGAGTTAGCAATCCAGCTAGTCAGCCAGGCAGCTAGCTCATCTCTCAACAAACTTCGCAAACATCCGGTGGGGATCAATGGCGATAAACGTTCCCCGGCTGGAGGCCAGCACCTCGCCCCTCTGATTGAGGATCTCGGCCGCGTTGATGTGCCGCCGCCCGCGCACGCTCACCCCGCGCGCCTCCACCCGCAGCGGCTTGTTCAAAGGCACCGGCTTCAGGTAGTGCACGCTGATCTCTGAGGTCAGGGCCACCACGTTGTGAATCTTGTTTACCTTCCCCATGGCTTCGTCCAGGATGGTGGCGATCACCCCGCCATGGGCGTGTCCGGGCGGCCCGGTGTACCGGCGCCCCAGGTGAAACCGGCTGACAAACCGCTTGCGCTCCTCGTCGTAAGAGAATCTCAGGTGCATTCCTTCAGGATTGTTTTTGCCGCAAGCAAAGCAATAGTTCTTCTGCTGGCGAGTGACATGTCCGCGGCCCACGTGCTTCTTGCGCATAGGAACTGGTGATTGTAGATGGAAAATGCAGGGAGGAAAACGGCTTTACGTAAGTAAGGGTCGTCAGCGCCCATGGAAGCCTGCTCTGGCCCCAGAGTGGTACGGGTAGCCCTTTTTAGCTCCGGATCATGGTGAATCCCCCGGAACCCGAGCAACTCACCGAGACTCCGTTCAAGGTCCAGGTTCCGGATATGGACCTGTCGGGATTAACGGTACCTTGCATATTTAAAGTATCGGTTCCGCCGCCTTGGGATAATCCTTTGATAGTCAGTGACATCGCAGTGGTACCGCCGCCGGTGTAATAGCCGTACCCGCCGCCGGAAAACTGCACCACTCCGGAGGCGGTAGTCTGCGACTGAAAACAAGAGCTGGCCGGATTAAAGGCGAGGTTGGAAACATTCAGTACGCTGCCGCCCACTTCCGTGAACGACGTGGAAAAAGAGAACGCGGTACCGCCACTCGTCTTTTGCAGCGTGGCCGTCCAATTACCGCTTAGGTTGACCGGCTTAACTTGATTGTTATTTCCGCAGCCCAGCAGAGCGAGGATGAGGGCAACTGTGAAGCACAGGATGGTTGGGCGCATAGAGGTTGGGGTCCGCAATCAAAGATGCTGGAAACCGCAGAATGGATGCGTCTTTCGGGGCGAATTCAGGGGCTTTTTGACCGACAAATGAAGTCGTAAGGGCCTGTGGCGGGCCGCCAACGCGGTGTGAAATCCGTCAATCTTCAGTTGTCGGAGATAGTGCGCTCTTCGTTTTGGGCGCGCAGCACACATTCCACTGTATAGGGAGCGCGATGAGCGGGTTCATGGAAGTGTCGCACCTGCATTTCCCCCAGGAGTCCCAAGGCCAGCAGTTGCACCCCGGCCAGGATGAGCACTGCGGCAAAAATCATGAGCGGACCGTGCTCGCTCATGAGGTGGGTGCCCTGCAGGAATTTTTCCGCCAAAAGCCAGAGAGAGACCACCGTGCCGGCAAAAATGCTGCTCATTCCCAGGCTGCCGAAAAAGTGCAGCGGCCGGGAAAGGTAGCGCAGCAGAAAGCGGATGGTGATCAGATCGAAGAAGACCCGGAAGGTCCGCGACAGCCCGTAATGCGAGTTGCCATGCTCGCGGTTCACATTGCGGATGGGCACTTCGCAGATGGAAGCGCCCTGCCAGGAGGCCAGCGCCGGGATAAAGCGATGCAGTTCACCGTAAAGCGGAATGCCCTCCAGGACCTCGCGGCGGTAGGCCTTGAAGGTGGTGCCGAAGTCGTGGATATTGACTCCGCTCAGCTTGGCCATGAGCCAGTTGGCGCAACGGGAAGGAATGCGCCGCAGCCACAGGTTATCAATGCGCCGCCTGCGCCAGCCGCTCACAATGTCATAGCCCTCGGCCAGCCTCTCCAGGAACATGGGAATGTCGGCGGGGTCGTGCTGCAGGTCGCCATCCATGGCGATGATGTAACGTCCGCGGGCATGGTCAAAGCCCGCGGCCAGCGCCGAAGTTTGTCCGAAATTGCGCCGCAGCTTGACCACTGCGACCCGGCTATCCACGGCGGCGATTTCCCGCAGCAAAGGAAATGTATGATCCCGGCTGCCGTCGTCCACCAGCACCAGTTCGAACGTATCCCCGGTGGTCTCCATCACCGCCTTCAGGCGGTCATAGAGTTCGGTAACGTTCTCCTCTTCGTCGTGAAGGGGAACAACAATGGAATACTTGGGCACAGTGCCCACTATTATACGGGAGTCCGGTCCCCTTTAGAGTAGCTGCCTGGGCTACCGGCCCGGCTCCGCCAAGCCGCTTTGAGTGCCACGGAAGGGTGGAGGCGCGCCCGCGCGGGGCGCGCCTTCCCTGCCCAACTCCCGTTATTGCTGCAGCGACTCGATGTAGTGCGTCAGATTACTGATGCGCTGTTGCACTTCTGATTCGTGGCCCCGGCTCATGGTGCGGTACACATTGCCCCACATCGGCATTTCCGCGCTGCCGTGCGCGGGAACGTTCAGGTCGCCCACAATCGAGCTGTACACGTGATTGGCCGGGAACTTGCCGTTGTTCTTCTTGGTCAGCTGGGTCAGATCCGTGGGCGCGGTCTTCAGCGCCGTTGCTGCCGGGCCAGTGCCCTTCGCGTCGGCTCCGTGGCAAGCGGCACATTGATTCATGTACATCTCCTTGCCGGATGCCGGTGAGGTGTAGCGCGCGGGCACTTTCTTGATGGTCTGCGCCGCCGCGCCCAAGGCCACCATCATCAACAGCATTGCAACTGCCAGTCTTTTTCTCTGCGACATTCTCTTCCTCCGGGCCGGCGAGCAGCGGGGAACAGGCGCTGGCCTCAACTGCCAGAACGCCGCGCCGTCAATTCACTGGCCGTGAGTCCAGCCTACGGACGCTCCTGTATGTTGTCCGTAATTCCCGTCACTCGCCATTGTGATGCTTACACACCGGCTGTGTGCCCGCCGCTCGCTCTTCACATTGCGCCCCAATGCCCCGGGGGTGTATATACCTACTTCCCTTCCCGGGATTCCAACATGAGCAAAAGATTCTGCCTTCCTGCAATTGCCCTGTTTTTGACTTTCTCTGTGGCTGCCGCCACGGCGCAAAAGCCGCCCCTCACGCTGGACGATTTCTTCAATTCTGTGGACATCAGCGCGGCGAGGCTTTCCCCCGACGGCCGCGCCGTGGTTATCGCCGCCCAACGTGCCGACTGGAACCAGAACGTCTTCCGCAAAGACCTCTGGCTGTATCGTGACAATGGCCAGGGCGGCGGCTCGCTCACCCAATTGACCCAGAGCGGGCGCGATTACAATCCGCGCTGGTCGCCGGACGGGCGTTGGATTGCTTTTGTCTCCGACCGCCAAGCGTCCTCGGAAAACGAGGAGGAGAACTCGCCCGGAAAGGGCGCGGAGAAGAAGCACCTTCCCCAGATTTATCTCATCTCTCCTGCCGGCGGCGAAGCCTTCCCGATAACTTCCGGCGCGGAATCGGTGCACACCTTCGCCTGGTCGCCCGATTCCCGCACCCTCTTCTTCGCCACCCGCACTCCCTGGTCGCCCGAGCAGGATGAGGCTTACAAGAAACAATGGAAGGATGTGATTCAGTACCGCGAAGAAGAGCGGGGCGACACCGTTTATGGCCTGAGTTTGGACGACGCTCTCGCCCGCCATGCCGCCGAAGGCACCAAGTCCAGCGAGGATCATGAAAAGAAGGAGAAGCAGCCGCCGGCCACCCCCGGCGCGCGCGTGCTCACCGCCTCCGCCTTCCGCGTCGCCGAACTGGAGCCTTCGCCCGACGGCCGCACCCTCGCCTTTTCCACCGGCTCTATCTCGGAGCGCGTGGAAGGCGTGAAGCCGTACGAGATCTACGCCCTGGATTTAGCCGGCGCCGCGCCCCAAGCTGCGCGCCAACTCACCCACAATAACGCCCTCGAAGAGCATTTGCGCTGGGCGCCAGACAGCCGGCGGCTCTTCTTCCGGGTGGATATGGGTTCGGTCGAGGGCAAGTATCAGGACCTGCAGTCACGGGTGTACTCGCTCGACGCAGGCAGCGGTGAAACCACGCGCTGGGCCACCGGTTTTGGCGGCCCCGTGAGCCCGTTTGAAATCACCACAGCGGGCGCGCTGCTGGCTCCCGCACGCCTCGGCACCCAGGTGCAGGTCTATGAAGAGCGCAATGCCGGGGACCGGTTTGAGAAGAAGGCGGGCTGGCCCGGCACCTACGACAGCATCTCCGTCGCCGAACATTCTCCACGCGTTGCCGTGGTTTACTCCTCTATGCAGCGGCCCGCCGAAGTTTATCTCGCCGACAGCGTGGATAAACTTGCCGACGCTCGTCCCATTACCGCTTTCAACAAGCTGTTCACCGAGCGCGCGCTACCCGAAGGCAAGCCCTACCGCTGGACTGCCGATGACGGCTCGCCGGTGGAGGGCATGCTTATCTATCCTCCCGGGCACTTGGGCGAGAAGCACTTGCGCATGCTGACCCTGATTCACGGAGGCCCCGCCGATGCCGATGGCGACCACTTCGAAGCGGACTGGTACCAATGGGCCGGTCTGGCCGCCACCAACGGCTGGCTGGTGTTCGAACCCAATTACCGCGGCTCCAGCGGCTATGGCGACAAGTTCATGAGCCAGATTGTCCCCCACCTGGTTT
>DASVBI010000610.1:0-2234 GCA_036375915.1 Terriglobales bacterium
ACGCGGGCGAGGGCGCCCGCGCCACACACAATTAATAGAAGATCTAACTTCTCACGTCTTTGTCAATTAGATTGATTTAACGGGGATCGCAAGCAAGTCGTCTACCAGGCCCACTTCCTTTTGCAGGAAGGGTTCGGCGTATTTGACGCCCGCGAGCAGGCCGTAGAAGCCGGCCATGGTGGCCACGCGCTCGCGGATTTCGGCGTGGGCAGGGAAGTCGCTGGCGCCGGCGGCTTGGTCAGTGAATTGCGATTTGTAGGCATAGATGGATTGCAGCCGGGCTTCGAATTGATCGGTGATGTCTACGACAAATGTGGGCCGGATGTCGTAGTAAAGCGTGGCGTAAAGAATCTTGAATGGGCGATGGGGCGGCAGGGCGCCCACAGCGGCTAAAGCCGCTTGTTCTTCCGCGTCTGGGGTCCCACGGCTGAAGCCGTGGGCTTCCACACCTGTTCTTGGCGGTAGCTCGGAGGTGATCGGGTTGTGAAGCTGAGCGCTTTCCTGGAAAGAACTGAAGCCATGGTTTTCCACACTTGTTCCGGACGGCATTTTGGAAAACTGAGATTGCGCGCGGGAGGCCCGTCGAGCGGACAACTCTGTCCCCTTCGTACGAAGTCTCCCGACTCCCGACTCCCGACTCCCGACTTCCGTTTCAGGGCTGAATGCTGACTGCTGAGTGCTGACCGCTTCTTTCCCCAGCTTCGCCAATCCTGCCAGAAAGCAGGCCTCGTATCCCAGCACCGATGCGGTGTAGTGATCCGGGTGCCGGCCCTGCCAGTAGGGAAGTATGACCACGCGCGGGCGCTGTTCGCGGATCACACGGGCCACCTTGAGCCGGTTTTGCCAGGTATTCTCGACCTGGCCGTCAGGTATGTCGAGCGCCTGCCGCCAGGAGACTTGCAGGATGCGCGCTGCCTCCGCAGCTTCGGCGGCGCGCTCTTGGGCGCTGCCGCGCGTGCCCATTTCGCCCTGGGTCAGATCGAGGATGCCGGTGCGCTGGCCGCGCTGCGCCATCTTGAGCAGGGAACCGCCACAGGTCTGCTCCACGTCATCGCGATGCGCAGCAATGGCCAGAATGTCGAGGGCGGGGTTATTCATCGCGGCGTCAATCCAGGCTGCCCTGCTCGATGACCACGTTTTCGCGCACGATCAGCCGGTGCGCCGCCATCTCGCGCAGCGTGGGCAGCACACGGCTCACGTGCTCATCGGTGTCAATGAAGGTAATCACTACCGGCAGTTTACCGCCGGCGTCCACCAGGTGCGTGGTTTGCAGCTTCTGCCGGCCGGTGAAGCCGGCGACAGCGTGCAGCGCGGTCGCTCCGGCTACGTTTTCCTGGCGCAGGTAGTTGAGAATTTCAAGGTGCAGCGGCCGGTGATGCCACTGGTCGGCCTCGTTCAGGTAGATGGTGACTTGCACTGCCATGCGCGTTGGCATTTTACAGTACCCGCGCCAGGGCAATCCCGCCCAGCACCGCCGCCAGGGAAAGCAGATTGTTGCCCAGGATGTTGGCTCCGAGCAGCGCCCACTGGCCCTGCTCGAAGTAGGCCATGGTCTCAAAGGCGTAGCTGGAGAAAGTAGTGTAGCCGCCGCAGAAGCCAACGGCGATCAGCAGCCGCCAGCGCGGATCGGCCAACACCCGCTCCGTGGTCCAGGCCATGAAAAAGCCCAGCACAAAGCTGCCGGTTACGTTGATGACCAGCGTGCCCAGAGGAAATTCCGCGGTCACGCGTGCCAGCAGGCCGCTAAGCCAGTAGCGCAGGTTGGCGCCGGCTATAGCGCCCAGGGATATCCAAAGGAACGCTTGCACGATGGAGCTCTCCTGACTTGATCTGGTAGGAGTTATCAGCCGGGCGGATGAGCCGGCGGTTGGATGGCGAACTCCATCGCCGGGAAATTTGTATCAGCTAAGGAAGGCAATTGTCCAGCCTGGCGCAGGCTGTTCGCTTGGCGGCGGTCCTGGGGCCGTCCTGGCCTCAGTCGCCTACCGGGCTCAACGCCCATCTATCTTACGCGGGTCGCCAAACAGCTCGCGCAACAAGTGCAGCAATGCTTCTGGACTGTGGCTGGAGATGGTGTGATTCACGCCGTCGCAGGAACTGGAAGCGGAGGGGGCGAGCAGGATGGCCGGTTTATTCACATTCCTGTGCTTGAAATTCGCCACTATTTTCGCGCAGTCGCCCTGAAAACTGCCGTGCACAATCAGCCCGTCAACACCGGGAAACCGCTCACAGAG
>DASVBI010000711.1:0-2026 GCA_036375915.1 Terriglobales bacterium
GGTAAAACGCTATTTGCAGAGCGAGCATCCCGACCGCCTGCTCGACCCGCTCATGCGAACCGAGAGCGGTTTTCGAAAAGCCAACTGGGACGAGGCGCTGGACTTCACCGCCGGACGGCTGCGCGAACTGCAGGAAAAATATGGAAAGGATGCTGTGGCGGTTTATGGCGGAGCTTCTCTGACCACGGAGAAAACCTACCTGGTGGGGAAATTCGCCCGGGTGGCGCTGGGCACGCGGCACGTGGACTACAACGGACGGCTGTGCATGGTTTCGGCCGGTCACGCCTATAAGCCGGCGTTCGGGGTGGACCGCAGCCTGCTCCCGTGGGAGGACATCCCCAAGGCGAGGGTGCTCTTCATTGTAGGCGCCAACATCGGCGACTGCGCTCCCATCACCACCGACTACGTGTGGCGCTGCCGCGATAACGGCGGCAAGCTCATCGTGGCAGACCCTCGCCTCACGCCCATCGCGCGCAACGCCGACCTGTTCCTTCCGGTGCGGCCAGGCACCGACCTGGCGCTGCTGATGGCCATGCTGCACGTAGTGCTGCGCGACGGCCTGGAGAACCGCAAGTTCATCGCCGAGCACACCAACGGATTCGAAGCGGTGGCGGAGTCGGTGAAAGCCTGGGACCCGCGGCGGGCGGCGGAGATGACCGGCGTTCCTCCGGAAAATATCGAGAAGGCGGCGCACTGGTTCGCCAAGGCTGAACGGGCCATTGCGCTGCACGCGCGCGGCATCGAACACCACTCCAAGGGAGTCGAGAACTGCACCGCCGTCATCAATCTGTGCCTGGCCGCCGGCCAGATAGGACGCGAGGGTGCTGGCTGTTCCATGATTACCGGCCAGGGCAACGGCCAAGGCGGCCGTGAACAGGGACAGAAGTGCGATCAACTGCCCGGACAGCGACAGATTGACGACCCGGAAGCGCGGCGCCACGTGGCTAAGGTGTGGGGTATTCGCGAAGACGAAATTCCCGGCAAAGGCCTGACCGCCGAGGAAATCATGGAAGCGATTCATCGCGGAGAGATTAAGGGACTGCTCTCTCTGTGCTTTAATCCCATCGTCTCGCTGCCGGACGCCAACTTCACCCGCGAGGCGCTGGAGAAGCTGGAATTCCTTGGCGTTATTGACTTTTTCCTTTCTGAAACGGCGCAATTCGCCGACGTGGTGCTGGCGGGCAGCCTGCACGAGGAGGAAGAAGGGCTGAGCTGCAGCGCGGAGGGCCGCGTGATTCACATTCAGAAAGCCGTTGACCCACCCGGGAACGCGCGCGCCGACTGCTCCATCCTGTGCGACCTGGCACGGCGGCTGGACAAAGAGAAATATTTCTCCTTCACCTCCATGCGGGAAATTCTGGACGAGATGCGGGAGGCGTCGCGCGGCGGGGTGGCCGATTATTACGGCATTACGTATGAGAAGGTGGACCGGCAACTGGGCGTGTTCTGGCCCTGCCCCACGCTGGAGCACCCGGGCACGCCACGGCTGATCGAGGGCGGCAAGTCGTTTCATCCCGACGGCAAGTGCCGCTTCCGGGTTACCGAGTGGCGGCCCAGCGGCGACCCCCTGGATGAAACCTTCCCTACCCTGCTGACTACGGGACGTGTGGTAAGCCAATACCTCTCGGGAGCGCAGACGCGGCGCATTGGCGAACTTACCGACCAGTACCCCGACCCGCGCATCGAGATCCACCCCCGGCTGGCGGAACAGCACGGAATCCGCGAGGGTGACTGGGTTACGGTCACCACCCGGCGCAGCGCGGTCACCCTGCAGGCCATGGTAGTGAAGACCATCCGCCCGGACACTGTGTTTATTCCGTATCACTGGCCGTTCGACCGCAGCGTAAACCGGCTGACCCATCGCACGCTGGATCCGCAGAGCAAAATACCGGAATTCAAGGTCTCGGCCTGCCGCATTCAGAAAGCGGAACACCCGCCCGAATGGTGGCTGGAGCGCGTGGCCGGCGGCAGCGCCAGCAAAACGGCGAAGAGGAGGCAGCAGGCGTAATGTTCGGCTACGAATTTT